>CAZAFQ010000074.1:0-3466 GCA_964484885.1 uncultured Candidatus Saccharibacteria bacterium
CTTTGATCTCATTTCCGACATCATCTTTTAAAACATCTGGTTCTTCATTTTCTTCTACGATCTGAAACTTCTCTCTAATATTTTCAACGAGTTCAATCCACTTTTCATCTGTCATATTAAAACTCCCTTATATTGTTCTAATGATAACAATAAATAGGGCAAACTTCAAAACTATGAGATATATCTAAATTAGTAAAAAGCTAATTTCAGGACAACCCATGTCAGAGCAATCGTTGCTAGTATTGTTAAAGTTGTTAGAAAGAAATCTACATTGAGGCGGGTATAGCCTTTTTCATTGCCAATTTTTTCTTTTATTTCCTCAACCTCTTTTTCTTCAATTTTCTGGGCCTCATCTAGAGTTTTATCAAATAAATTTTGTAAATAGTCTTTAGATTCTTTCCCCTTCTCTTTCGGCTTTACAATGTCATGCATTGGCTTAGATGATTTGGGAACCTTGTACCCATTTGCCTTATATGTTTCATCAAGGGCTTGGGTACTTGCTGTTAGCAAATCCTCTTGAGCCTTTAACTTATCTTTAGTTTCTAGCTCCTTAGCATTAGTTGAGAGAATATCAAGAAGGACCCCCGATCCCCCAAGCTCTTCAATATTGTGCGATTTAATCTTAGTTTCTTTAGCGAGATCTTCAATTTCCGGTTTTACGGAAGCTGTTGGTGGAGGTGGTATTTCGGTTCTAACTTTTTCCGGTATCGGTTTTATCTCTGGGGTTTTGATTTCTAATTTTTCACCACTATCTTCTAGGATCGTGCCACAACCGGCGCAGTAGAGTGATCCGGCTATGCGGATTGTTTCCTCGTCCTTATTACATTTTTGGCAGTTCATTGATATTCCCTCCAATTATTCTGTGAGCGACGATTTATATAATTCTGTTCCCAGGGCTCGATGATATTCTGTAAAAGAGGAGTTCAATCCCTCCGCTGCCTCTATTTGGAAAATAGCGGCATTTAGCTTTGCAGACAAATCATCAATCATATACAAGGCGATGGCTTCCGGTGTCTTTGGGGTGATGGGGCTTCCGTATTCAAGCTTTCCATGATGTGAAAGCATCATGTGGATTAACTCATCCATAAGCTCATCACTTAGATTATATTGCTTTCCATAGTTTTTAACAAGCTCTGCTCCCATAAAGATGTGTCCCTGTAATATACCCTTGGTTGTTCTGACAACTGTAACCTCAACTTCGTATTCGAATACCTTTCCGATATCATGAAATACAACCCCGGTTAATAGGAGCTCCTTATTCAGTTCAGGCCTTGTTTTGACCAGCGACTTTGCTACGTCCAACATTTCACAAGTGTGTTCCAGTAGTCCACTGGCATAAGCATGGTGGTTGCTGACAGCCGCGCTAATTTTTTTATACTTCTCTACAACTTCCTTATCATTTAAGAAAGCCTTAAATAACTTCTTTAACTCATCATTTTTTAACGACATTTCAATTTCGATAATTTTTTGAAACATCTTATCCGGGTCTAGTTTTGATTTTGGTAGAAAATCTTCAATGTCATATTCCTCAACTTTTGAAAGATTAGTTATTCGCACCTGTTTCTCTCCTTGAAAATCTCCTACCGTTCCTGTGACATTTACAACATCCAGTTCTTTGACGCTATCACAGTATAAGAAATCATCGGACCAGATTTTGGCCTTTAAATCTCCGGTGCAATCGCTGAGAACCAAATCGACGTACGGTCGATTATTTTTTGTAGCACCTCTTTTATACTTCTTGATTGCAAAGAGTTCTCCGAAGAGACTGTCTCCGCTCTTAATATCTTTGACAAATATTTTTTTCATATTTTTAAGTATAGCAGCTCCCGGATATCTTTGGAAAGACAAAAGAGCAGGTATTAGCTTTCGGTTTGGAAGTTGAGAGACTGAAGATAGAAATAAACAAAAAAACAGAACAATGATTAAAAAATTGACATCGGATAGTAATTTACTATTTTGCGGCGGGCTTTACTGTTAGTTTCAACTCCGCCGAGACACCGTGTCCTAACTTGATGGTTGCTAGGTGTTCACCCGTAGTTTTGATTGCTTCCGGGAATTCGATATCATGTCTATCAGTTTCGATCCCTTTCTTTTGTAATGCTTCGCTGACATCAGTATTGGTGATTGAACCGTAGAGCTTATTTTCCTCACTAACCATGGCCTTTAAAGTTAGAGAGATCGCTTCAATTTTTTCTTTGATTTTTTCAACTTCTTTGACCTTCTTTTCTTCTTCTTTTTTGATTTTATCGAGCCTAGCCTCAATTTTTTTTATTTCTTCTTCCGTTGCGATAACGGCAAGATTCTTACGGAGTAAAAAATTTCTAGCATAACCATCGGCTACATCTTTTATTTCCCCAACTTTATTATTTTCGACATTTTCTAAAAAGATTATTTTAACCATAATGCATCTCCCTTAAAATATTAATTTTAAATTAAAAAGTAAATTTTATCCTTGTGCTCTAAGCAATTCTTGTGCTTTTTTAAGCTGTGGGTCTCGGTCATTATCATAATCTTCATCACTTAAAATTACTTGGATGTCAGGCGCCAAACCTTCTTTTGAAATATTCTTTCCGTTTGGAGTATACCAGTGGGATACGGTAATTTTTAGTTCTGATCCGTCTGACAATTTTTTAATTTCTTGGACTGATCCTTTGCCAAAAGTTTTTTCGCCCACTAATTGCCCTCTTGCGTGATCTTGAATCGCACCGGAAACGATTTCAGCGGCTGAAGCCGAGCCTTCGTTTATCAAGACTATAAGGGGGTACTTTGCGGTATCAGTCATCAGGCCATTTTTTGAAGAGCGATATTCTTGAATTTTATTATTTTTTTCTGTTCTTTCGCTCACAATTACTTGATTATTGATAAATTCGCTGGCGACATCAATAGCGCTGTCCACATAGCCGCCAGGATTATTTCTTAGGTCCAAAATAATGCTCTTGATATTTCTTTCAATCCCTTCTGTCTCAGCTTGTCTTAATAGTGTTACGGTTTTTTCGTCAAATCTGGAAATTCCAATTTTCAAAATGTCGTTCTCAATCTCATAAGAAACGCTCTTAAGTGTTATCTCTTCTCTTTTAATCACATAATCTCGGGTGTCCTTACCTTTCAGAATCGAAAGCCTGACCTCGGTTCCAGCGCTACCTCTGATTCTAGATACGGCTTCATTGACACTCAATCCTTCGGTGCTTTTGTCATCTATTTTTAAAATGATGTCCCCTGCCTTTAGCCCAGCTCGCTCAGCCGGAGAACCATCAAGGGGAGCTATTACAGTAATGTTCCACTTTTTCATTCCAATCTCGGCACCAATACCGGAAATTTTACCGGAGAGTTCTTCTTCAAAGCTTTTGGCTTCGTCCGGATTCATAAAAGCAGTATAGGGGTCACTAATTGACTGAACCATTCCGTTGATAGCTCCATACAACATTTTTTGATGGTCTAGTTCACCGTCATATTTATCATTTATGAG
>CAZAFQ010000075.1:0-3430 GCA_964484885.1 uncultured Candidatus Saccharibacteria bacterium
TCGGAAAGGAGATGATTCAGGCCGGGCTGGCCTGGCATTACAAGCATTTCGACAAGTCGGAAGCGTATGCGCAAGCGGAGCAGACAGCACGGGATAATAAAAGGGGTTTATGGAGTGATCCGGGGGCGGTCGCGCCGTGGGAATTCAGGAAAAGGAGGCCTTGAGGGGTTTGGTGGAATGGGTTCGAGACAACCGTACATAAAGTCATTTTTTTGACATTGGTAAATTCAATGATTTACTTTTATATGTGCCTTGGTTGAGGGTAAAAGGGGGTATTTTGGCGCAATGCATGAGAAGAGTATAATACACGTTATTTATGGAACGAAACACCTGAATTTGAAGGTAAAGATACAAATTTATTGAATCTACAAACGTTAGGTGCAAGGTAAAAAAAGGAAACGACAGTGCAAATTTGAAGGAAAATTGTAAATTGCATGATTTTAAATTTAATAAGGAAATACAAATATGATAGATATAATTGATAAGGATTCCATCTTTTATGAGAACATCTCAAAAGGAGTTAAAAATGGATTAATTAGTTTCTCAGAAGATAGAGAAAGAATAATCTATAATTGTTCAAGAAAATATTCAACAAGCTTTAAAAATCCCGAAGAAAAAGTAAGAGCATCCTATTTTGTTGAGTTAGTGGAAGATTATCAATATCCAAATAACAAGATTGATATTGAAGTAAAAGTAGAAAGACGAATTCCAGATGATAGAGCAGATATTGTTATTTATGAAGATGAAGAGCTTAAAGCTCCATTTTTAATCGTAGAAACAAAAAAGGATGGAATTTCAGACTCCGAATTTACACAAGCAATAGAACAAGCTTTTGGTAATGCAAACAGTAAGAGAGCAAAATATGCAATTGTTGTAGCAGGGAATACTAAAACAGCATTTAATGTAGCAGGATTTGATTCTAGTGAAAGAGAAAAGAATGTAATTGCTGATATTCCAATCAAATACGGAAAGGCACCTAAATACAAATTCAAAAAAGGAGATTCAAGTAAGGACTTAAAAATTGCTTATAGGGAAGATTTAATTAGTGCCTTAAATAAGTCACATGCCAGTGTATGGCAGGGTGGAAAATTAGCACCAACGACTGCATTTGATGAAGTTTCGAAACTACTTTTCTGTAAACTAAAAGACGAAAAAGGAACGAAGAAAAATGAAAACTACAATTTTCAAATAGGTTCTCATGAAACGCCTAAAGAAGTCTATGACAGGATTCAAAAAATTTATGAGCAAGCTAAGAAAGATGATCCACAAGTATTTAAGGAAATAATTAATCTAAGCCCTGAGATTATTTATAATGTTGTTGAACACTTACAAGGCTTATCATTAAGCAAAACAGATTTAGACACAAAAGGTGTTGCCTTCGAAATTTTCATGAAAGATTTCTTCATTGGTAAAATGGGGCAATTCTTTACTCCAAGACCTGTTGTTCAATTCTGTGTAAAAATGTTAGCTCCTGAACAATCTCAAAGAGTTTTAGACCCATCATGCGGTAGTGGTGGATTCCTTTTATACGCAATGGATGAAGTTCGTCAGTTTGCGGAAGCAAACTATGACGAATATGAAGCATTTACACATTGGCACTCTTTTGCAGAAAAGAAATTATTTGGTGTAGAAATCAATGACCAAATTGCAAGAGTTTGCAAGATGAATATGATAATTCATGATGATGGACATACCAATGTTATTGGTCATGATGCACTTGAGGATTTAAGTAAAATGCAAAAGTTAAATAGTGAGTTTAAAGAAAACTCTTTTGACTTAATCCTTTCAAATCCACCATTTGGAGCTACAATAAAAGCAAAAGAAGTAAAATACATTAAAAACTTTGATTTGGGTAAAAACGGAGATAAGGAACGTAAAACCCAAAAAAGTGAAATTTTATTTATTGAGAGATGTATCCAATTTGCTAAAAAAGGTACAGGAAGAATTGCAATTGTTGTTCCTGAGGGTATAATGACAAATAGCTCATTGCAATATGTTCGTGATTACATTCTGGAAAATTGTGAGTTAGAAGCTTCAATTTCATTACCAGAATCTGCATTTAGTCATTTTGGAGCAGGTGTTAAATCGTCGCTATTGTTCTTAAGGCGAAAAAAAGACAAGGAAAAATTAAGTGATTATTCTGTATTTATGGCTGTTGCGAAACAAGTTGGCATAGACTCTACAGGTCGTGAAGAAGAAAATGATTTATTCTCAGATAGTGATGATTGCATATATAAACAATGGCAATCATATTCTAAAAATCCTGCAACCTATAAAAGAACCGTAAATTGTTTCTCCATAAAATTATATGAAATTAATTCAGAAGGTCCGTTAAATGCCAATAGGTATGTTTGGAAACCAAAATTCAACAATAAAACCGAGCAGATTACTGAAATTGCGGATATGGTAAGTGATAAAATCACACCATCAACGGAAGATAATCAGTTTTCTAATTTTGCTCTTATTAGAATGGATGAAATTCAAAATAATCCTGTTAAGATTGATAATATTATCTATTGCATGGGTAGTGAAATTGAGGGAAGTTTAAAGCTTGTTCAAGAAGGGGATATTTTACTAGCGAGACTTGGTCCAAGTATGCTAAACAGAAAAATTATTGTTGTCCCGAAGATTGATAAGAAAGTAGATTATGTTGTTGCATCACCTGAATTTCTAGTTATAAGACCGAAAAACAAAAAAGATTCATTTTACATAACAGGAGTTTTGCGTACTGACTTGATGTTAAGATATATGTATTCAAAAACTAGAGGTAGTACACCAAGCAGATACAGACTAAATGAAGATGATTTTAAAGTCTTGGATTTTCCAGTTTGTGATGAAACAGCAAGAGAGAAAAAGGCAAAGTTATTTGAAGAGTCATTGGACAATTATTTTAAAACAATTCAACAAGCAGAAAGGGATTTAATTAAGTCACATGAAAATATAGAATCGGATTTGTAGCCTTCGCTACGTAGTCAAGCACTATAATACTCCCCAAAAAACCAGACCACTGGGTACGTTTAACAAAACAATAAACAGTAAATCCCAGATGCGAGGAGCGAGTGAAATGTAAACACAGCAAAATTCTCACCCCAAAAAAGAGAAAGTAAAAAATTAGCTCTTTTCATAGCCCGAATAAAAAAAAGATACGGGTGGAAATGGGCGCACGACCGGGGTGGAGGTAAAAGTACGGGTAAGGGATTTGATCGGTATGGGTTCATTTTTTGATGGAGGTTGTGCCGAACCGGGCGGCGTTCATTTATGCCGGCGAGTGAGCGTAGCGAACACCGCTGTTTCCAGGGTGGGAGGCGAACGAAGTTCGCTGGGTGGGGTTAAGGATCATGAGCGGAGCGAATACCGATTAATCCTGGAGCGACCAGAGTTTGTGGTCCGGAATGGAGCGAGGCGGAATGGAGGATGACAATCTCTGAGC
>CAZAFQ010000076.1:0-3229 GCA_964484885.1 uncultured Candidatus Saccharibacteria bacterium
CTAAAGACGGGTGATCTAATCCGTTTCATGCACAATGAAACCAAACACAAGATTGAAGAAGTAGGATACTACTCACTTGTCAGGGAAAAAAAGGACTGTTTAAGTGCCGGCGATGTCGGTTACATAATCGCAGGAATCAAGACAGTCTCTGATGTTAACATTGGTGACACTATAACCCATGACAATAATCGATGCAGCCAGCCACTTCCGGGGTTTAAGGAGGTTAAACCGGTAGTTTTTGCATCAATCTACCCGATTTCTTCAGACGATTACGAGGAACTGGCGGATTCACTGGAAAAATATAAGCTAAATGATTCATCATTCACATATCAAAAGGATTCCTCTACTGCACTGGGACAGGGTTTTCGTTGTGGTTTCCTGGGACTTCTACATCTCGACATCGTACAGGAACGAATCGAAAGAGAATATGGCCTGTCTATTCTGTTTTCTGTTCCCAGTGTCAGATACCGTTTCACACTGAATGATGATAGAGTTGTTTTCATTGATAATCCGGCCTTCTATCCTGATTCCGCGTCCATGAAGAAGGGAGAAGAACCGTTCATAAAAGGCACGATGATGTTTCCTGAAAGATATACAGGCGCTGTCATGAAACTGTGCATAGAAAAGAGAGGAGAAAAATCTGTCTTGAATTATCCCAGTCCGGGACGTACCGAGCTTATGTTTGAAATGCCTCTGGCGGAGGTGATTACCGATTTCTACGACCGCATAAAAACCATTACACAGGGCTATGGTTCCTTTGATTATGATTTTATAGACTACAGGGAAAGTGATCTTGTACTCCTCGATATTCTCGTAAACGGAGAAAAAGTAGATGCCCTGTCTCAGATTGTACACAGATCGCGTGCACGAGAGCGGGGACTCTATGCCTGCGAGCGATTAAGAGATGAAATACCGAGACACATGTTCAAAATAGCCATACAGGGTGCTATCGGGGGACAGATTATCTCGCGCACCACCATTTCTCCATTCAGAAAGGATGTAACGGCAAAATGCTATGGCGGTGACATAACCCGCAAGAGAAAGCTCCTTGAAAAGCAGAAAAAAGGAAAAAAGAAAATGAAAACAGTGGGATCGGTCTCAATCCCTCAAAGTGCTTTTCTTGCCGTTTTAAAATCCGATGCAAATTCCTAATATACCATGACAGCTCCAGACAGACTGAATGTGCCCGGTCTCTACATACACATCCCCTTTTGTTTCTCGAAGTGCGAGTATTGCGGCTTCCATTCCGTAACTGATCAATCTAAAATCCCCACTTTTATAGAATGCCTCCTGAAGGAGATGAGCCTGTATAAGGATTATTTTGATGTGTTTGATACGGTCTACATCGGTGGAGGAACTCCATCCATTCTCAACAGGAAACAACTGGGAATGATCTTAGATGGGGTTTACAAGAACTTTTCAATCCCTGCATTTTCGGAAATAACCTGCGAGGTAAACCCGGGAGATCTATCTTTGAACTTTCTCCGTTCCCTTCGCGCAATGGGGGTAAATCGCCTTAACATTGGAGTCCAATCTTTTGATGACAAGCTTCTCTCATTCCTCGGCCGCAGACACTCAGCATCGGAATCTATTGCCGCACTTGAAAACTCCCGCAAGGCAGGCTTTAAAAATATCGGCATTGATCTTATTTACGGCATTCCAGAGCAAAACATAAAACATTGGCTAAAGGACTTGCAAAAGATGCTCTCTTTTGAGACTGAACATGTATCCTGCTATGAACTGACCCTTGAGCCTGGAACACCACTTGATTATTCGTACAGGAATGGTAATCTTTCAATGCATAAGGAAGACGCCCTGTATAAATTTTTCACCGAAACATCTAAATTTATGGAGACATCGGGATATATTCACTATGAGGTATCCAACTTTGCCAGGAGGACAAAACTTCAATCACGTCACAATCAAAAATACTGGAATCATACGCCATACCTCGGCATTGGTCCATCGGCCCACTCATTTCTGCATAACAGACGCTGGTGGAATCACTATCTTGATAATTATTTAAGACTCTTGAAGGAAGGAAGTTCTACTGTATGCGATGCAGAAACGTTAAGCTTGAAACAATTGCGCGATGAAGCTCTTTATCTCGGATTACGAACAAGAAAAGGAATCAACCTGAAAGACTTCTCGTTCAGATTCAATTATGATCTTCTAAAAGAAAAGAAAGTACCATTAGATATCTTTTTAAAAAAAGGCCTGCTTGAAATCAAAGATGACTGCTTGTTAACAACACTGCGAGGTCTAGCCATTGCCGATAGTCTATACCAGGAGTTATGAGGACACAAAAAAGCCCAACCATGCAGGCCAGGCTTTTTTCATCTTATGGTGGCGGTGCAGGGAATCGAACCCCGGACACTACGGATATGAGCCGTATGCTCTAACCGTCTGAGCTACACCGCCATGTGATTTGCGCGTTTGCTACAACATATTAGCCTTTCTGTCAAGTCAATTAGATATTCAAATCATAGGCAACAATAATACTTCTTCGCGAAGGTAGTTGTTGTATTGCCAAAACCACTTCGTTTTCCCCATCGTTGTCTATGTCCTTGAACTGGTAATCAGCTACATATCCTTGGATCTTTTTAGTTTTCCAGTTCTGAATCAATCCCATTCCGTCCCATTCCAAATTGTATATCTCACTCTTAGTAAACAACCTGACATTTTTAAATAGCCTGCCTCCGGGAGACAGGTTTTTAACAATAATAATCTCCTTTTTTCCGTCCTTGTTTATATCATAAGTTAGTACTCGAACATTTACGTATATTAAATCTGCGTCCTGGCTTCCCATAGATTGATCCATATCCACATTGAATGCATTGCTCGTTCCACCGAAGACTTCCTCACTTTTCCAGATTAAATCACTGCTTCCCCCAATAATATGAATTTTTTCAAGTGGCTTATCCGTCATATTATAGATACAAAGATGATCATATTCATCGAGAGATATGATTTTTTCAGCCCCACCTTGTGCGACTCGGTCGATCGTAATCCCGTAAACAGAAAGTCCCTGGGGAATCTTCATTTGCTTAGTTTCCTGATATGTGTTCCCTTCCCAGCCTATCCGATATATTGGATTTGAAAAAGGCTTTTCAATGCCTTTGGCTTGACCCAGAAGAATAGGAGCATCAGAACCCGGCTTAACGACTCTTAGAAACCATTTAAGTCCTGACACCAGCGGCACATAGGTCTTGCTCTGGTCCTCATACTC
>CAZAFQ010000077.1:0-3210 GCA_964484885.1 uncultured Candidatus Saccharibacteria bacterium
CAAAACAAGAAATGGCATTTTCGTAATCTTTCAAGCGATAATAGACTAGACCGAGGTTATTTAGAGTTAAATCGTTTGCCGGATCATATTCAATAGATTTTTTGAAAGAATTAATAGCATCATCAAAGTTTTTATCTTCAAAAAAGACGTTTCCCAAGATGAAGTAGGCACTAGAGTTCTTGTGGTCTCTCTTTACGACTTCAATCGCAATCTTTTCAGCTTCTTGATAGGATTTTTGCTCAAAATGGGTGTGGGCATCAGAAAGTAAGCGCTCAATGCTTTTTTCCTCCTCTTCCCCCTCAGATTTCTTATCCTCCTTTACGATAATCGGGGGGATTTCCGTTGTGCCGTGCTGATCCTTAAGCTTATTTTTTCTGCTAAAGAAAAAAACAATGCCAGCCAATATAATGATTGTTAATATTTCCCACATTATTTTTTGCTCTCCTTTTTTGAGCTCTTTTTAATGTCTTCGAAGGCTAGGCAACACATTAACCGACCGCATATTCCTGAAACCTTACTTGCATTCCTTGTCCCTTCATATTGCTCTCTCACCATATCCATTGTTATGTTCTCTAACTTCGTCAAAAAGTTCCCACAACAAATACTTTTACCGCAAGGACCGAATCCAGACAATATTCTTGCCTCATCTCTCTGTCCCATTTGCCGTAAAATGACCGTTAATTTGAGAGCCCGAGACAAGTCTCTAACTAACTCTCGGAAATCAACCCTGGCTTCTGAGGTAAAATAGAATGTGACTTGTTGTTCATCCAAAGAAAATTCAAGATCTACCGGTTTCATACTGAGTCGATACTTGGAGATTCTTTCTTTAAAAGTATCAAGGAAATGATTGTTTTTTTCCCTTAAATAAGCTAGTCTCTCAATCTCAGCTTCAGTCAATATCCTATCTACTTTATGCTGCGGAACTTCATCATTCTTCCCTATTTTCCTATCAGTATATATAACTTTCCCTATCTCCTCTCCATAACCAGTCTCAACAAGTACAAGATCTTGCGGATTAACGGGAAGATCCGTTTGAATAAATTCATAAATTTTGATTCCTGAACGGAATTGAACTCCGACCGCTTTCATTTTTCCACCATGTAGTTAATAAATAAATTTTCGAGCAGAAATCTTCTGTTTACATTATTTTCTAAGTATTGAAGTGACTCTGAAATACCCTCCAGAGTCTTTATTATACTTTTTTCTGAAAAATTTTTCATCGATTCTTTATTCTCGGTAAACTTTTGGCGCAGTAAATTCCGAAAAAAAACTTCTAACTCGGCTAAAATCCTTTTTGTTGTGTCTGGAGTTTTGGACTCTATCTCGGCTACTTTGAATAATTTGATCAGGTTTTTCTCCTCAATTGCCTCTCTTAAATCATCAGATATCCCTGTCCCTAAAATATCTTCCCCTCTCGACCCAAAGCTCACCACCTGACAGCGGGAAACAATTGTTTCCAACATTGATTTTTTTTCCGGAGCGATGAGAATCAAAATACTGTCCTGAGGAGGTTCTTCTAGGATTTTTAAAAATGAGTTAGCCGCCTCTTCAGTAATTTTTTCAGCATTATTAATAATAGTAATCTTATGAGAGGCGCGAAATGGCTTAAGATAAAGTTTTTTTTGAAGTTCTCTAATCTCGGTAATCTTGATTAACTCTTCAGAGTTAATCACTATCAAATCAGGATGGTTTAATTTTGAGGTAGCAAGGCATTCCGAACATTTTTCACAAGGAGTCAGCGTCATATCATCTTGGCATAAGAGGGCCCTTCCAAAGTTCAACGCCGTTTGATATTTACCAGTTCCTTTTTGACCGATAAAAAGCATCGAGCCAGCGTATTGTTGAGATTTAAGCTGCTCTTCCAAATATCTCTTTGTTTCATTTTTTATTAATCTGCCCATGTTCATAAAGAAGTAATATTATAACACAATTGCTATAAATGCGAGATGTTTAAGAAGTTCTTCAGATCTAGGGGCAGCTCAGACTCGAAGGAATAAGTTTTCCCAAAAAGGTTAAATCGAATATATGAAGCATGCAAAAACTGTCTTGGTAGAAGATAGCAACTTTTCTTCCCATAAGTCTTATCGCCCACCACCGGAAAACCAATGCTGGAAAAATGAACTCTTATCTGATGTGTTCTTCCTGTGAGAATCCTGGCCTCAAGGAGACTGTAGTCTTTATAATATTTGATAAGTTTGTACTGAGTCTTTGAGAGCCGACCTGAAGAAGAAGCGGTGATTTTTTTTCTGTCTTTTTCTGAGCGCTTCAAAGGAATATCGATAAATCCTTCAGCTGGCTCTATCCTGCCCCAAACTAAAACAAGGTATTTTTTGAGAACTTGCCTCTCCTTAATTTCTCTTTTTAAGGCATCCTCTGTTTTTTCATTCCGAGCAATTATCATCAGTCCCGAAGTGTCCTTGTCTAATCGATGAACTATTCCTGATCGATTATTTTTAGAAAAATTGATGTCAGCTTTTAAGGCATCAATTATTGTCCCGGACTCATGGCCGTAACTGGGATAAACTACAGTGCCAGGATCCTTGTCAATTACGATCAGATTATCATCTTGATAAATTCTTTTGATAATAAGAGTGGCATCTTTTTTTGTGACTTTTCCGATCTCCTCTAAAATAGTTAGCAGGCTGCCCTGTTCTAATTTTTTATTCGATTTTTCTGTCTTTCCGTCTACTAAAATACTACCACTTTCAACCCTTTTTTGAGCTTGGTTTCGAGTGATACCCAGCTCTTGAGTTAAAAAAATATCTAACCTGACTCCAGATTTTTTTACTTTAAGAAATTTCATTATCTTTTTAGATGCGAGGGATAATCTTTTCTAAATCTTGACGACCGCCCATTAATATTAACTTATCATTAATACCTATGATTTCATCTCCCTGAGGATTGATTCTTGTTGTCCCATCAGAACGACAAATGGCCAGAACATTAATATTATTATTCTTTTGGTACAAATAAGAAGAAATCGGCTGGTTAACAAATTCAGAGTCCGATTGAATCTCCAGCTCATCGATTTGTAGTTCATCATGCTTTCCGTCAACAATTATATCGAGAAAATCGACGACATTCGGCCTAAGAGCCATTGATGCCATGTGGTAACCGCTTAACTGCTCGGGCATTGTTACCTTATCAGCGCCAGCCTTCTTCAGCTTGGCAATCGATTCCTCTTTCGCACATCTAGATACAATATAGAGG
>CAZAFQ010000078.1:0-3209 GCA_964484885.1 uncultured Candidatus Saccharibacteria bacterium
TTCATCCCAGTAAGCCAGTTCAGTGTTATGGCAAAGAAGCTTCTGAGAAAAATAGAGAGCTGGTGGAAGGAAAAGAGGTTTTTTTAGAAAAAGATGTTTCCGAAACTGATAAGTATGGCCGACTTTTACGATATGTTTGGTTGGGAGAAACGCTGGTAAATGAATACTTAGTGCGGGAAGGCTATGCTCAGGCAAGCAGTTATCCTCCGGATGTTAAATATCAAGACCGGTTTATTGAGGCCCAAAGATTGGCCAGGGAAGAGGAGAAAGGATTGTGGGGAGAAGTTTGTAATCTTAAGCCAATGCTAACACCAACGCCACAACTTGAAAAACAGTCTAGTGCCTCTCCCACCACCGCTGTCCAACCGGTTATTAAGCAAGTAACGCCTGTTCCTACTGCTGTTTCTGCCCAGCCCACTTCCGCTTCTTTTTTATTTCCTAATCAAACAAGCGGTGATTATGTTTGCGATTGCCAAAAAACTTGTTCGCAAATGTCGTCTTGCGCAGAAGCCCAGTATCAGCTCAATGTTTGCGGCTGTCGGGCGCGTGATGGCGATAACGATGGCGTGGCTTGCGACGCCGACTGCCAGTAGTTGCTAATAAATTTTGTTTTTACCGGAGTTTTAGCCAAAGGCTGGGCAGGAGAAAAAAACTTCTAACCCCCGGCGTTAAATAGCTTCAAACCTCGGGAAAAAAAATCATCTTGGCCATATTGGTGTTAAAATTAGTTCATGGAAGAAAACGGGCAAAAATTGAGAATTGCTGTTGGGAGTGCCTCTTCGCAAAAAGTCGGCTATCTTCGGGAAGTTTTGGCGGAAATTGGCATTAAGGCAGAGATTATTCCTAAAGAGGTGAAAAGCGGCGTTTCCGAACAGCCTCTTTGCGAAGCGGAAACCAAGAAAGGAGCGATTAACAGAGCCAAAGAGGCCCTGCGGCAAACTCCGGAAGCGGATTTTGGTTTGGGGATAGAAGTAGGATATCATCTTAATAAAGAAGGAAAGTACGAAATGTTTTGTTGCGCTTCAATTGTTGATAAAAATAGCTTTGCCCAATCTTGTTTTTCAAGCCGATTTTTACTGCCTTGCTTTCATCAGGAAATTTTAAAAGAAGGGAAGTATTTGGGTGAATTTGTGAGGGAATATAAGAGAGAAATAAACGAGCCGGTAACCAATTATGTTCGGGAATTAGTAAGGGGAAGAAAGCCGTTAATAAGTGAGGCCGCCAGAAATGTTCTTTTGATTTATTTGGAAGAGAGAAGCTTTGTTTGACACGTCGCGGAGACACTTGGGAAGTTTGGCACACCCGGTGTGTTACTTACTCGCTTAAGCAAAACCCCTATACAAGATGCGATTAGGCTTCTGCTTAAAGGTGAGCTGACGAAAGAAGAAAAAGCCTAGGGAATTGAAACAGAATACCCGTTAGCAGGACTTTCTCTTGAAGGCGCGGCGTTAAAAGACGGGGTTTTGACTTTAGAATTTTTTGATCCCTAGAATAAGACAAGCGGTGGCTCCTGCCGGGCGGGGATTTTATGGTTTCAAGTTGAGGAAACCGCCAAACAATTTCTCGAGGTTAGGGAAGTTCGTTTTTTGCCCGAAAATCTTTTCCAGCCGTAAACTTGCCACCAAGCTTCTTACTTTTTGACCTTAATTTGCCTTTTTAAGATAGGGAAAAAGCCGGTCGTGTGATAAAATAGTTTTTATAATTATAAGATAAAAATTTATATGCCAAAAGAAAGAGATTTTTTTGATCATGACTTTTATAATTATTGCTATTCCTTGGGAGAATTTGAATATTGGGGGCTTTTAAAAACGGTGGGGGAAAATTGGCGAGATGAGCTGAGAAGAGAATACGCGACCCTAACAGGCAGCAGTGAATTATTTGGGGATAAACCATATTGCCTTATTTTGCCGGGAAGTGATGGAAAAGAAGAGCGCCATCCTCAGTCAAAGACCGAAATAATTTTATTATTGGAAGAAAGTAATTTTAGTCTTGAGGAAGAGATAGGAAAGAAAGCAGAGGCGATGAGTAGAGAAAATTCAATTTCGGGTTTTGTCGAAACCAAAATCGTCGGAAGCAAGGAAGCTCCCCTTTCTTTTTTTGAACATTCTTCTTCCCATGTTTATCCCGACCGGGTTCTTAATTCCTATTTGTTGGCGGGTGATCGTCAATTATATTTGCGGGCGCGGCGGCAGGTTTTGGAGGAAATGACGGGTAAGAAGATTAAGGAGGCAATGAGAGACCAATTAAGGCAGTATAAAAAAGTGATCAGAACAGGAGAATATCGGAATTTAAAAGTTTTTTCCGAAGAAGAAGGCGAGCAATATTATTTTGAAAGCCATGAGACAAAAAGAATTCGTTTTGGGTTTAAGGTTGGTTTTTTAAGAGCGGTGCAAAGAAAGCTTGACCTGGAAACGGTTCGGTGGCTGGAGAGTGGCAAAGAGGGGGTGGATTTTTTAGCCCAAAATCTTCCTGCGAGTACGATGGAACGAATTGCCTATTTTGCCCAAAGAGGGCTTTTTGACAAAAATTTCGCCTTAAATCTTCAGGGGGCGTATCTTTGGTTTCTCAAAAACTACCATTGCGCTCAAGAAAGTTTTTCTAAGGATAAAGGAAGGGTGGCGGTGGTCTCTTTTAGTCAAGAACGCTTTGCGGCGGAAAAAGAAGTGATAACTAATTTTTTGGTCGGATAATCTCCTCTTGCCGATAATTTTATTTTAGGGAGAAATTTTTAAATGGCTAACCAGCCAATCTTTGGCTTCCTCCGGATAAAGAGTATCTTTGATTTTATCAATTTCTTCCAAGGGATACCAAATTAATTGGTAGGAATTGGCAGCAGTGTTTCTTTCTTTTTCCTCGCCGATAATTTTTACCGGCAAAGGCTTGTCTTTCTTTAGCAAAAAAAACACTTCCTCTCTTAGGCTATAGGCGCTGAAATAAGCCAAGATTTGTTTTAAATTTTCTTTTTTGGCAGAAAGATTAGTTTCTTCTTTCAACTCGCGAATAGCCGTTTCTATCAACTGCTCGTTTTTTCTTTTATGTCCGCCGGGGAAAACCCAATAGCGGCGATTATTTTTAAATCTTTTAATCAGCAAAACTTCCTGTGGGGTGAGCACCACGATCCCTACGCGGACATTTTCTCGTAAGTCTTCGTCGCAATGGCAATCTTTTTTCATCTGCTACATTAGTATAATCCTCTTGGTAAAGTTGGT
>CAZAFQ010000079.1:0-3126 GCA_964484885.1 uncultured Candidatus Saccharibacteria bacterium
TCAGAATTTTGGGATGAAATTAAGAAACACCTTCAACTTAATCAAGGTGATTTGATCATTCCTTATAGTTACCCACTCTTTTTTGAGAACAAAAAGAGGTCTGATGTCAGTATAAGTAATCACAAAGTTTTATCAGAGTTGGACATACCAGTTGCCGTTAGTCATTTCAACTATTGCATCTTTCTGGATATAAAGAGCTTTTATCCTAGCACTTATACCCATACTTTAGCATGGTGTTTGGATTCCAGGACTAGGGAAAGACCAGAAAGGAATAACAAGCATAACTTTGCAAACAAATTTGACTCCTTAACCCGAAAACTTTACAACGGGAGAACCAAGGGAATTTTAATAGGACCCTATACTTCAGATTTAGCTTCAGAGATATTACTTCGAACGATAGATAAAGAAATATCCGAAAAAATAAGCAATAAAAAAATAGAGACCATCGGTTTTCGATTTAAGGATGATTACGTTTTGTTTTTCAACCGCCTTGAAGATGCCGATTTTACTAGAAAGTGTATACAACAAATTTTGAATGATTATCATTTGGAAGTTAATGATAATAAGACTCGAGTGGTTCACACAGATGAGTTTGAGGACAAGAAAGTTTGGAAAGTCGAAGTCGAAAAATTAAAGAATGAGATAAACGAAGTTTATCAGTCGGTAAATAAAGACGGGCTTTTGGTTGTTCCAGAGAAAAGGATCAGATTTTGGTTAAAAAAGACACAAAGCTTATATGAATTGCATGATGACGAGTATATTATAAAAACGATATTGGGTAATTTGGTAAAGGAAAAAGTAAAATCAATTTCAATCAAAAAAACAACCACGTCATCTTGTCCGCACCAGATTGCTCTTGAGGAGGTCTATATTTCGATATTTTCTTACATATCGTATTTATGTAAGAAAGCCCCGAGTTCGTGGCCTCTATTTATGGTTTTTATTTGTTTTTGTCTAAAAAATAATCCAAACAAGGAGGTTGTCTCCTCTGTAAAAATTTTCCTTTTTGATTTTATAAAAAGCTATGCAAAATCTGGTGATTCCTTCTCACTTATCTGGACCTTATATTGTCTTTGGAGGTGTAACATAGATTTGACGGAGCAACTCAAAAGATTAATACGCAAGGAATATGAAGAAAATTGGTTAGTGATGGCATTTCTTTCAAAGAAAACAAGCGCACATAAGATGAAAGTAGACCTTGTAAACAGAAATCGAAGAAATGCAAAACCTCTTTTTGAAGTGGTCTCTGTCTTTGGCTATGGATCAAAAAATAAATAATGACTACATATTCAACAAAAAAACTAGGAGAGGTTTGTGAGAAACTTAAAATAGAGAAAGCCCCTATTGGTAAAACTCCTTATATTGAAATTGGCGATATTGACGTCGGGGCTAAAAAGATAAATTTTAAGAAAAAAGGAGCAGTAAAAGGAAGTATCTTTGCCCCTTCTAACTGTGTTATTGTTTCTCGGGTAAGGCCTACGCGAGGCGCTGCTGTCTTGTTAAAAAATAAGATTGCAATTTCTTCAGCTTTTACAATTCTAAAACCAAAACCAACTATTGATCTAGATTTTCTATTTCTTTGTACAGTACAAAATCCAGATTTTTTTAATTATTTGGGAACAAAACAAAAGGGAAGCAGTTATCCTTCTTGTAGAGAAGGTAATATTTTAGATTTTGAAATCCCGCTTCCGCCGATTGAGGTGCAGAAGAAAATTGTTGTGAGGCTTGAAAGCTTGCTTGCGAAAGTAAGCGAAGCGAAAAAGCTTCGTGCCGAAGCACGGGAAAGCGCCGACAACCTCCTCTACACCGAACTTCACAAAATATTTGAGGAAGGTAAAAAGAAAGGATGGGAAGAAAAAGAGCTTGGTGAAGTTTCATCGGAAATAAAGTCTGGTTTTGCGTGCTCAAAGAAAAATGAAGTTTCTGACGGCGTTGTGCATTTGCGAACTCATAATATTGATATTGAGGGAAATCTTAATTTTGATAAGATGACGAAAATACCTGAGCAGCTAGTTGACAAAAGCGCTTTTAGATTAGAAAAAGGAGATATTTTATTCAATAACACAAACAGCACTGAACTGGTTGGAAAAACAGCACTTGTGACGAAAGATTTTCCTCATGCCTTTAGCAATCATCTAACTCGTATCAGGGTTGATACAAAGTCCGTTCTACCTGAATGGGTTGTATATGTTTTTAATATTTACTGGCGGGATAAGTTTTTTGAGAATATCTGTAATCGGTGGGTTGGTCAGTCTGGAATAAATCAAACAATACTCAAGAATATAAAACTTTCAATTCCGTCAATTCCCGAACAAAAGAAAATCGTTGCTCACCTCGACTCAATTTCCCAAAAAGTCCAAGCAGTCAAAGAGCTACAGAATACAACCGATAATGAATTTGATACCCTCGAACACTCGATTTTATCCAAAGCATTTAGCGGTGAATTAGTATGAAAAAGAAAACGATAAAAAAGAGAAAAACCAGTTATGTTGTCGTACAAAACAAAAGCTATGGCAGAGGTCTTATTGGTACCAAAATTTATTTTGAAGGCAAGAAACCGAAACTATTTAAGAAAAATGGGTCTATTCGGTTTGGTAAGAACATACTTGAGATTCTAAATGCCAAATTTAAGAACGAAAAGTTTAGATGGATTATTACTCCGAACGAAGATTCAATAAAATTGGAACGAGGTATTTATCGTGTAAGAACATCTTTACATCTTTTAGATCGAATGAATAATGAGCTGTATTCTCGGAATCGTGATATCAAAAATGACATCATTAGGAATCAGTTTTCTATTATTTATGCAGGATACTTTAATAGTGACATTGCTCCTGTATATGTACCGGGAAGGTTGGCGATGGTTCTAAGAAGAGAGATCGTGCCCCGCCTTTCAAGCGAGGATCGGCAAGCTGTTTTGGATTTTCTTCCTGACTTTATCAGTTCTGAATCTCTAAACTCTGTAAATTTATTGAAGGCGGAAGCAGAAATTGAATCGTTGAGAGATTTAGCCAAAGATTTGGAACGCTCAATTAAAGATACTCATGCGGAGTCGTGGTGGCAGAAGTATATTCGTAAAAACATTCTCATCATTCAACAGGGTTACATTAAAGCTGTTGAAAAAAT
>CAZAFQ010000080.1:0-3078 GCA_964484885.1 uncultured Candidatus Saccharibacteria bacterium
AAGCCTTGTCAGTAATGATCAAAAATAGTGGCAGCAAAAAGAAATAGACTTCTAATTACTATTTTGTCAGATTATGCTATCTCTGTTAGCGAGATAGCATAATTTTAATTTGGGAAGAAGCCGTTAATCTTATAAAATAGACAAAAATGTATATAATGATAGAATGAACTAAGTGTGAATATTTTTTTTCGGGGTGTAGCCCAGTCCGGTTTAAGGCGCTGCGTTTGGGACGCAGAGATCCCCGGTTCGAATCCGGGCACCCCGACCACCCTTCGGCAAGCTCAGGATGGTGTTGCTTATACCAAGCTGTGTTTGCCGAAGGAAAGTCCAAAACAAAGATACAAAAACCACCCCCTTTCTCATCACGAAATTTTTATCCAGGTAAATCTATTTCTGTTGAGTGAGGAGGCGGTTTTTTAAATTACTTTTTGTCGCTGCATCATCTAATGATAAGCCACGTCTGCAAAGTCGGCTCCCATATCTTTCATTATATCCGCATTAAGCGGAATTTTGTCTATAATTTTCACTTTGCCGCAAGTCGTTCGCCAACCAATATTTTTGTTTATATCCTTATCTTGCGGAGTTCCTTGAATTATATAAAGATATAATCCGCCTTTCGCCATAGCACCGGCTTTACGACCATATAAATTATCAATCTGGGTAGTATAAAAAACCCGACCTTGTTCATGTTTTCCCGGAACGAGATCTCCGCCAATAGGTAAATCTAATTGACTAACATGGTAACCTGTAATTGGAGCTTCGTAACCTAATTCTCGACGTTTTTCTACAATTTCACGAATTTTTTGAGTAGAAGCATCAGCCCATTTTAATTGTAAGTCATGGGGCAAAAACTCAAGCAGCGATTCTCGTATTTCTTCCGCGTCATCTCCTAAATAGATTTCACTTCCCTTGTTTTTAATATCTAACGCCTCGGGAGATTCTCCGATTTTTCCCTTAGCCATTTCTTCTCCTGCCTTCTTTTCTAATTCAGGATTACCATGGTTTCTTTCTGCCATCATATTTTTATATCATTAATACTAACATTGTAGCAATGGTATTTAATTTTGTTAAGAGCCTCGAACTAAGATAGTTTCGAGGCCCTGTTTTCATAATCAGTTACCCAATTCTCTCCTTTCAGTAATTTCAAATCCTGTAAATCCGAGGATTTTATTCTCCCTGATTAGATTCAACAATTGATTGAGCCAGGTAGCATCAACATCCCGAAACCGGCTAGGGTTTGATGTACTCGGCGGACACTCATGTTTATTCGCTATTTCCCTGATCTGAATTGTCATCTCCGGAGAGAAGACATTGTTTTCCTGTTCGAGGTATTTTTTTACCTGATCAGATGAGAAAAAAACGAGAACATGAGATAGGCTCATTAGGGTTATGATAAAGCAATAACCCTTTTCAAAGGGAAATACCAAGACCTGTTCGTCTCCCTTTTTCATTACTTCCTCCTTTCAGCGATGAATAGTTAGACTATAACAAATTATTGTTTTTGTCAAGCTAAATTTTATTTTCATCTTGGCAGAAACAAAAAAGTATGATAAATTTTGACTGTTAGCGAATTATTTTTGTGATGCGAGTGTAGCACAATGGTTAGTGTTCCAGCCTTCCAAGCTGGCTATACGGGTTCGAATCCCGTCACTCGCTCCATCCCTCGACAAGCTCGGGATGGGGGTACTGCCTCCATACTGACTTTGTCGAGGGATGGCCCTGAGCTTGCCGAAGGGCCAACAAAATACCGCCATTGGGCGGTGTTTTTTTATATAAAAAGGAGCTGTTTAAATAAACAGCTCCAGGATTTCAATTTTTGAAATTAAGCTCGATTGCCTCTCAACTCAACCGAAAATAGAGTTAAGTGCGTTGATTATTTTTTTACTTTGGGTTGAGTACAAGGCAGCAAAGGCTGCATGTCTGACTTCAGGAAAATAAACATAGCTGTCATCAGCAATAACCTTCATCAGAGCTTTGTGAACTACCTTACTTTGTCTTCCTGACAAGGCTTTGGCTGCTACTTTACGAACAGAAAAATTATTGATAGATAAAGCATAAATGAGAGCCCTTTCTACAACCCGCCCCGTCTGTCTTGATAAGTTTTCAATGGCAGAAATTTTTACTTCCGCGATATTAACATCATAGATAGCCCTGATAAAGGCTTTTGTTATCGCCGAAGTTTGTCGATGTGACAAAATCTTAGCTGCTAATATAACACCATCGTAAGGGGGACTAACATTACTACCAAGGAGACTGATAAGAACTTCATCTGATAACTCACTCTCGCGTTGTAGTAAAACTTCCTCTGCCCTATACCCAATATTATTATAGCCAAGAGGATTGTCACCTACCGCCTTCAATAAACCTTGGGCGGCTATCTCGCTAGGCCGAATAGAAAGAACCCTAACTATTTCCTGCCTAATAAAAGGTTCTTCGTCCGAAAGAGCGTCACTAAGAGCCCTGTCGATAGCTTCACCGGGCCTTACTGACAAAGCCTTCACCACTGATTGGCGAACATCGCAATCATCATCAGATAAGGCCATAATAAGTGCCTTATCTATTCTTTCACCGCTTCGCTCTGACAAAGCGGCGGCAGCACTTTGACGAACAGAAACACAGTCATCAGAAAGTGCTTTAAGAAGCGCTGTTTCAATTTCCTCACTCGTACTTTTGCGCTTTGAAAATACCGAAACTGCTAAGTAGCGAGGCCAGATATCAGGACCAGCCATAACTTCTAGCAAAGCTTGATCCACTTCTTGGCCCGTTTTTACTGACAAGACATCAACAGCGAAAGTAAAAATCGAACGTTTTTTTTCATACAAGCCCTTAATTAGGACTTCCAAGGGAATCGACGATTGCCACTCTTGCGCCAAGCGCGGATTTTCAAAGCCTTTCCAGCACATTGCTAAAAAATCCTCATAATCTATTTGGCGTGTCATCTCTAACCTCCTTAATAGTTTTTAGTTGTCAAAGAGCATTCAGAAAGCTATTTACTTACGCCACTATCATACAACATCTGTCAAGCATTCTCTGACACACAGACCAAAAATGTATATATTTTGACACTTTTTGGCTTAT
>CAZAFQ010000081.1:0-2949 GCA_964484885.1 uncultured Candidatus Saccharibacteria bacterium
GAGATGGTTTAAAATTGGGTCCTTTACGATCCAGCCTTCAGAATTCGCAAAACTTTTTATGGTTATTGCAATGGCAAAATATTTTAGTGAGAGAGCGGAGCAGATGCATAAATTTAAAAACATTTTAATCTCTGGTTTGTATTTTTTAATCCCGGCAGTATTAGTGGCGGTGCAGCCTGACTTGGGAACCGCTTTAGTTTTTTTTGTAATTTGGGCCAGCATGATAATTATCAGCTCGGTTAGGCTAAAACATATTCTAGTTCTGATAATTGCGGTTTTGATAATGTTGCCAGTAGGTTGGCAGTTTCTTCATGATTACCAAAGGAGTCGAGTTGTAACTTTCTTGGACCCGACTGGAGATCCCGCTGGAACGGGATACAATGTTAATCAAGCGATTATCGCTGTCGGGAGCGGACAGTTATTGGGGAGGGGATTGGGGCATGGCTCACAATCACAGTTAAACTTTATTCCGGAGAAACATACTGACTTTGTTTTCGCGGCTTTGAGTGAAGAAATGGGCTTTATTGGCTCTTTAATTGTAATCATTCTTTTCTTTGTTTTGATACTAAGAGGTATTATTATAGCAGCTAAATCTCAAGATTATTTTGGGATGTATTTGGCAACCGGCGGGATAGCGATGATATCCTTCCATGCCTTTCTTAATATCGGAATGAATCTCGGCATTGCTCCGGTGGCGGGGATACCTCTTCCTCTAGTCAGTTTGGGGGGAACGTCAGTGTTGGTAGTCTTTATCGTGCTTGGTCTTTTGGAAAGCGTGCACATTCACCATAAAAGATTAGATTTCGAATAAAAAGTACAAGCCGAAGGTAAGGGCGTAAAGAGTTAAGAATAGACTTTATTCTTCTTAAAACATTGACCAAAGTCGGTTTTTTTGGTATTCTATTTTAGTAAATTTAAACGGAAATGGTGAAAAAAGAAGAAATAAAGAAATTTGCGGTTATTAGAACGGGCGGAAAACAGTATAAAGTTTCCGAGGGTGAAATTTTGGAAGTTGAGAAGCTTGGTATTAATGATGGTGAAAGTTTTAACCCCGAAACATTGCTTTTCGTGGATGGGAGTAAGGTTGAAGTCGGAAGACCCATTCTTGATAAGGTAAAAGTAACGGCTAGGGTTATCTCTCAGGAAAAAGCCGACAAAATTATTGTTTTCAAATATAAAGCAAAAAAGAACGTACGGACAAAAACCGGCCATCGGCAAAAATTGACCCGAATCGAAATTGAAAAAATCTCAGCCTAAAGAATCCGGCAAAAAGCCGGATTTTTAAATGAATTGTTCCGCTTATTTTGCTTATCAATTTGCTGTTAACCTGATAAGATATAGTCATTATGGGGCAGGTGATATCAATAACAAACCAAAAAGGCGGAGTTGGAAAAACCACCACTGCGATTAATTTGTCAGCCTTTTTGGCAAATGAGGGATGTAAGATTCTTTTGATTGATCTTGATCCCCAAGGAAATACGACAAGCGGTCTTGGCTTAGAGCGGGCTGAGATCAAAAGTTCGCTTTATGAAGTTCTATTAAACGAAATTCACCCTCAAGAAGCGACTCACAAAACACCATATAAAAATCTCAGCTTAATTCCCTCGACTGTTGTTTTGGCTGCGGCGGAAGTTGAGCTCGTGGCTCATTTGGCTCGAGAATATAAGCTAAAGCAGGCCATTGCAAAGATAGTCAATGAATATGATTTTATTTTTATTGATTCTCCGCCGAGTCTTGGTCTTCTGACAGTGAATGGTCTAGTCGCCTCAGACAAAATCTTAATTCCGGTGCAAGCCGAATATTATGCGCTTGAAGGGCTCGGTCAGCTTCTTCATACGGTTCAGAGAGTAAAGGTTAGTCTTAATCCAAAAATAGATCTTTTGGGTGTTCTTTTGACAATGTATGATAAAAGAACGGTGCTTTCGAGGCAGGTTGAGGAGGAAACCAAGAAACATTTTCCGGGAAAGGTTTTTGAAACGATTGTCCCCAGAAACATTAGATTGGCCGAGGCGCCTTCTTTTGGAAAAAGTATTTTTAGTTACGACTTTTTAGGGAAAGGCGCAAGCGCTTATAAAAATTTAGCGAAGGAGGTAAAGGTGAAATGCAAGATGACTTAAAAAAAAGAGGTTTGGGGAGAGGTTTAGATGCCTTAATCCCGCTGGAGGATGAATATTCAGACCATGAAAATCAAGTTAAAAACATTCCTGTCAATTTAGTTAAGCCTAACCCTCATCAGCCACGTAAAACTTTTGATGAAGAATCTCTTAATCAATTAGCACAGTCAATCAGAGAAAATGGAATTATTCAGCCGTTAATAGTTACCAGAATTGGTGATTATTATGAACTGGTTGCAGGAGAAAGAAGACTCCGAGCCTCAAAAAAAGTCGGGCTGACAGAAGTCCCGGTCATTCTTAGAGATGCTGAAGATTTAAAAAAACTAGAGATGGCAATAGTAGAAAATGTCCAGCGAGATAATTTGAATGCGATTGAAGAGGCGGCTGGATATCGCGAATTAATCCAAAATTTTTCAATATCACAGGAAGATGTTGCCAAAAAAGTCGGTAAATCCAGGAGTGCCATTACAAATAAAATCCGACTGTTGACGCTTCCGATAGAGGTTCAGAAAGCGATCCGGTCCGGAGAAATAAGCGAGGGACATGGCAGGGCGCTGCTTTCACTGGAAAACACCGAAAAGATTCTAGGTGCTTTTAAGGAAATCTTGAAAAAGAAGCTTTCAGTAAGAGAAACAGAAAGTCTTTCGGGCAGACCTAAAAAAGACCTAAAAACTCAAGTTCTGACCGAAGATCCGAATGTTAAGACTCTAGAGAACCAACTAAGAGAGATGATCGGTTGTAAAGTTGCAATCAGACCAAAAAAAGAAGGAGGAACATTGACAATCAATTATTCTTCTTCAGAAGATCTCGAAAGAATTATTAAATATTTTGAAGA
>CAZAFQ010000082.1:0-2915 GCA_964484885.1 uncultured Candidatus Saccharibacteria bacterium
TCTGTAAGCTGGTCACTTCCTGCACCTTCCCGGCCTCCCTGCGTTCTTCAATCTCCGCTCGTTGCATCCATTTTAAAAACGTGGCTAATGCCTCATTGAAAAGTATATGCGTTTTGGTATTTTCCGCAATAGCCATTTGCCGGAAACGTTTCCAAATCCTCTCATCAATTTCAATGTTTACCCTGTGTGTGTTCATTCCTTTTTATCCCCCTTCCCTATTTCATGGCAGACAAAGAGAAAGATAATTAACACGATAAACGCGGTTATTAATGCCATAGATTAGCCCTCCTATTGCTTATTCTATTTGTTATTTTAAAACCTCAATCGCCTAATTTCCATCAAATTCCGGAGCTAAAATCCCATATCCACCCCAGTCTTGATAAACTCTAAACCCTTTTGAGGCAAGTTGTGTTGCAAAATCAAATTGAATTTTGAGCGCATATCCACGTGGATCGCGATTGATAAAAACAGGGATATTTTTTTCTCTGAACTTTAAAATCTTATCTACTTTGTCAAGGATTGCCTCAAAAAAAGCGTCTTGCTCTTCTTCTGTGGCCTGTTTTACATCGTAGCCGGTGAAACGGTTAAGTTCTAAAAGGTTAAGCGTGTTGGTGTTGCATAGGCAAGTTGCGGCATGATGTGCTTTAACTTCCAGACTATAAAGTTTCTTACAAAGCTTGATATTGTCCAAGCCTGTATTAAAGAGCGCGTTAAGGTTCGTGCCGTGTTTCTCAATTTGCTGATACATTCTGTCATGTTTAGTCATTTTCCATTTCCTCCAGTTCATTTTCAAGGTCTGTTAATTCGTTTTCCAGTTCTTCTAATTCTTCTTCTAATTGCTGGTATTCTTTAACTTCTGCCTTGTCTATGCCGTCAACATAGTCATTCAATCCGCAGCGGTAAGCCGTGGGGTCAAGTTCTTTGATAATATCGGCAGGATAAAAAGTTAAACCGGCCACTTTAACCTCGCCCTCGCTATTAAGTGATTCCTCATACTGTTCAATGAAGTCATCCGGGTCAATTTCAAAGCTGTCAATCTTGTTTTGCTTTGCTTTGATTAATTCTTTTACGTTGTAAATTTTATTCTGAATTGTTTTCATGTTCTTTCTCCTCCCTGTTAATTAAATTATTATAACCCTATTACCTCAATTCCTCCACTTCGTGATCCCCGCCCCATTTCATTTTTTTGATATTATTAAACTCTTCCACTGCCGCCGCTTTGGAATACTCCCGGCCAAAAGTGTCTTTAAAATCGCCCTGCCTGTAAGAAAAATACGTCACGAATCCATCAACTTTTCCTCGGTCCATGAACTCAAGTTTACGATCTGATAATTCCATGATTATCCCTCCCCTGTTGTTAAAGTTTAGTTATTTATTATTGGTTTCTTTTTTATACTCACATTCCATGACTGGTAAAAGCTTAACCTTACGCGAATGAAATTCTTTTTTAATCGCTTGTATGTCTGGGCAATCCGGCAGCCTCAATATTGCGTGCCATAATTCCCTATCGCTAGCCGATTTTATACTTTTATCACTTATTAGTCTTTGTGTTGGTGTTGCCATAAGCCCTCCTCCTTTTTTTAGTTTCTTACAAGCTCCCGGATTCCCTCCAAAATCCGAAAGCCTAAAGAGCTAAAAAGCCTATTTAATCAACTCTCCCGCTTGCGTTCCAATTACCCTTAGCAGTATTACAAATAGCCTCATAAAGCACATCATACCCCAGATTCAGCGGCTTATGATCTGCGCGCCGGTTTGTCCTGGGGTTTCTGTGCCTGATAATACCCTTGACAAAATACCGCTTGCCGATTTTCTTTAGCCTGGTGCAAATATGTTGATTGCTGGAACTATCCGCACTGGGTAAAGCTGCCGACTTCTGAAAATCCTTTTCTTTGATAGTCATTGTCAACATGGGAATAAAAAACCATTCACCTTGACGCAATATTTCAAGGCTATTAAGTATTGAAGTGGGATCACCGGCAGCCTTTTCAAGTTCTCTAACTTTCTTTGGTTTCAATACTTCAAAAGCTTCCTGTACTGTCTTAACTTTCTTCGGCAGCAATGAAATAAAATAGCTTCCCTCGTCCATACCGCAAACAAAGTGCTTTTTGTCTTGTTCCAGGATAACAGCGCCGATTCTATGGTATGACTTTGCAACAATATTTCCCTCTTCGTCTTTTGATTCGTGATATTCAGCACCATCCGGCATAATGTTTTTAAAATTAACAAAACCTTCTTCGCCTTCATAAACTGAAAAGTGCGCGTCTTTGGTAAAATCAATCAGCTTGCAGCTATTATAACTTATTCCAGCCGCGTTCAATGCCGTAAAACTTACCCTGGGCGAATTGCTGAATACTGAATAAGTTATTCCTTGATGTTTGGAAGTTGAAACACTATATTTGTCACCGTTCAACAAATACCACTCTTGCCCCTCTTCCCCTCTTCTAACGGCCAGCGGAAAGTGTCGGCCGTAAGAATAAAGCGTATTGCCCTCTGCAAATATCCGTGAACCTCTATAATTCTTCCCTTCTGAAAATCTTTGAACAACTGTCTTGTGATTCATGTTCTTAATCCCCCTTTTAATAAAGTTTATTGTTAGTTAATAATTAATAACTTTTCGTCTTTTCGTGACTGTATATTCTTCATTGTCAACGTTTGCATTCTTCGCCATATATTCAACATGTTTGACAATATCAACGGCCAATTTCCTGAATGCCCTCAACACTTTTCCAGGGACCTCATTGTCTTCAATTTTCAATCCCGGCTTAGAATAAATTGAGGTTATAATTTCCCGGTCAACCAGGTTCAGCTTTTTGGCCTCTTCGTAATTTTTCCAGCCATAACGATCCGAAACATATACGCGCCCATTATAACCATTATCGGATTTAAAATCTTCCTTTGTAAGATGTTTTGTCTTT
>CAZAFQ010000083.1:0-2888 GCA_964484885.1 uncultured Candidatus Saccharibacteria bacterium
AAGGAACAAAACAAACAGTTATTTTTATCGGATCTCAAGGAAAGATAATGGTTACCAGAACAACCCGACCGGCAATTATAGATAAGAGGTCTCACTATCATAAAACTCAAGGTGGCGGAGCGCTAACAGAATTTATTGCCTCAGATACGGAATTAACTCAGAAACTTAGAGTTTACACTTGGGATGAAACAGCCGGTGATTGGCAAGAGCTTGATCTTAAAGGTGACAAAATAAGTTTCTGATGAAACCGAACTTACCAAAGAGCATTCTGATCTTTTTAGTCTTAATGGCAATCGTTGTTTTTACCATGGTAAAGTTAGTTAACATAAAAGTACCTGAAGTTCCGGGAAAAATAGAATCAACCACTAGGACAACGACAAGGAATATATTTGACCCGTATGTTGACGGAAATGTTTTTATACTAAAGTTCTCTGATATTGATTATCTGCTTCTCGATTGCTGTTCTTCGGTCATTTCTGAAGCTAATTCAAAAAGACTAACTGATCGTGTTTTGGTAAAAGGAAAAGCAAAATTCCCATACCCCTCAAACTTAGAGATTCGGCTTAACTTTGAAATAATAGATGAAAAACTAGTATCAAAGATTAATTTTCTACGAATCGGAAAGATAGAATCTCCATCCTTTTTAGAGGAAAAATTATCACGGCCATTACAAAAAGCTATCGATGATAAAATAAACAAGAATTTTCGCTTCAAAGATGTTAAAATTACCCCTGAAGGATTAAATTTAAAATTAAAATAGGATAAATTATGAAAAATGAAAGCCAGAGAGTAGGAATATTCGTAGACGTCCAAAACTTATACTATTCGGCTCGTGCTCTTTACGATAAAAGGGTGAATTTCGGAGAGATATTGAGAATGGGAACAGCCGAACGACAGCTTGTTAGAGCGGTTGCCTATACTATAAGAGCAGAATCTCCCGAAGAGCAAAGCTTCTTTGATGCGCTGGAGAAACTGGGATTTGAAGTTAGGATGAAAGACCTTCAAACATTTGTTAATGGTCAAAAAAAGGGCGATTGGGATGTTGGAATCGCCGTCGATGTTTTGAAAATGTCCCCTAAGCTAGATGCAGTTGTATTATGTTCTGGAGATGGTGACTTTGAGCAGCTCCTCTACCACATCAAGGCAGAGGGATGTCGGGCAGAAGTTATTTCTTTCGGTAAAAGCACATCAGCAAGGTTACGGGATGAGGCTGATGACTTCACTGATCTTGACAGTTATTCGGATTCAGTCCTTTTGGGATATAAACAACCATATAAAAAACAAAAGCCTCAAGAAAGTAATTTGATGGATAAAGAATGAAATGATTCGAACTCGTTTTGCTCCCAGCCCAACCGGAAGACCGCATGTAGGCAATATTCGTACCGCCATCTTTGACTTCTTAGAGGCGAAGGTCCATGGGGGCGAATTTATCTTACGAATTGAAGATACTGACCAAGAGAGATTTATTCCAGATGCAGTTGAATATATTAAAGAAAGTCTCCGTTGGCTAGGGCTCACATGGGACAATGAAAAGATTCTCCACCAGTCCCAGGAAATTAAGGTTTACCAAAAATATGCTGATGAACTTTTACAGTCGGGCAAGGCCTACAAATGCTACTGCAGTAAGGAAAGACTGGAAAAGCTAAAAGAAAAACAGCGAAAGACAAAAATCCCGCCGGGATATGATGGTCATTGTCGGAATCTGACTGAAAAAGACTTAGTAAATTTTGAACAAAATAATTGTCCTTACGTCATCAGATTCAGAATTCCTGACGAACCAAAGGAAGTCTGCTGGAAAGACGAAATACGGGATAAAGTATGTATCAGAACGGATATTCAAGAAGACTTTGTGATTTTAAAAAGTGACGGTTTTCCAACCTATAATTTTGCAAACGTTATTGATGATCATCTCCAAAAAATCACTTTGGTAATAAGAGGAGAGGAATTCATTCCCTCGACTCCAAAACATCTTTTGTTATACGACGCTCTGGGGTGGCAACCGCCTGAATTTGCTCATATGCCACTGATTGTCGGTAAAGATCGAGCAAAACTTTCAAAAAGACATGGTGATACTTCAATACTGGAATATCGGGAAAAGGGCTATTTGCCGGAAGCAATGGTTAACTTTTTAGCATTACTCGGTTGGAATGATGGCACAACCCAAGAACTCTTTACTATAGACGAATTAAAAGAAAAGTTTTCGATTGAAAGGGTCGGGAAGGCCCCGGCTGTTTTTGACATTGACCGGCTCAATTGGATAAACGGCGAGAAAATACGAGCTCTAGAGCCAGGAGTCCTTTTTGAAAAAATTACAGAATTTGATCCTGGATTTGTAAAAGGAAAAAGCAAAGATCTTCTAAAAAGAGCCGTCCAAGTTATGCAAACAAGAATGGTCACACTGGCTGATTTTAGCGAAAGCGGTTTCTTTTATAAGCTTCCGGAGTATAAGAAAGATCTTCTAATCTTTAAGAAAAGCACTCCGGAAAAGACATTAACGGGGCTGAAAAAGACAGTAGAGTCACTAGAAGAAATCGTTGAAGTAAAAACTGCAGAAGAAGCAGATAAAACTTTATTAACTGTTGTCAGTAAAAATAACTTAGCTAATGGCGATGTTTTTTGGCCGGTAAGGGTTGCTCTTTCCGGACAAGAAAAAAGCCCTTCACCCGGAGAACTATTATGGGCTCTGGGGAAAGAAGAAGCACTCGTAAGAATCACTGGAGCAATAAGAAAAATCAATAGTTAGTTACAATTTCTAAAAAAGAACTCAAGACCATGGTCTTATTTATGATTATTGAGTTTTAGCTTTAAAAATGCTAAAATTAATAAGTCATTGGGGAGTGGCCAAGTGGTAAGGCACCAGGTTTTGGTCCTGGTATTCGGGGGTTCGA
>CAZAFQ010000084.1:0-2870 GCA_964484885.1 uncultured Candidatus Saccharibacteria bacterium
AAGACAAGTCCGGTACCTCTAGCAACAGCCGTCAAGGGATCATCCGCAATATGAACCGGCATCTTCGTATTCAAAACCAAAAGTTTGTCAAAGCCTCTAAGAAGCGCTCCACCCCCCGCTAAGATTATTCCTCGATCCATAATATCAGCTACAAGCTCCGGTGGCGTTTCTTCAATTGTCATTTTTACCGCATCGACAATCGCTGCAACAGATTTTGAAATTGCAACTCGCACGTTGTCTGAAGTAACCGTAATTGCTTTGGGAAGACCGCTAATTAAATCTCTGCCCCTCATGACCGCTTCTAATTTCTCATCACTGGCATATGCGCTACCGATAGAAATCTTAATTTCTTCCGCTGTTTTTTCTCCTAACAAGAGATTGAACTCATCTCTAGCAAATTGGATGATGTCGTCATTCAATTCGTCTCCGGCAATTCTTAAGGAACGTGACGCAACCACTCCGCCTAAAGAAATAACGGCTACCTCCGTTGTTCCCCCACCAATATCAACAATCATACTCCCGGAAGCTTCTTGAACTGGAAGCCTGGCGCCAATTGCTGAAGCCATTGGTTCTTCAATAAGAAAGGCTAACCTGGCTCCCGCATTTATTGCGGCATCCTCAACAGCTCTTTTCTCAACTTCCGTTACTCCTGAAGGAACTCCAATTACTACCCTTGGTCGGGGAAAAAGAGCGAAGCTTTCTTTATGAACCTTGTCAATAAAATACTTGAGCATTTGTTCGGTAATTTCAAAATCGCTAACAACACCATCAACCAAAGGACGGGAAGCAACAATATTGAGAGGGGTGCGCCCAACCATCCTTTTAGCTTCTTCGCCAATCGCTAAGATTTGCTTCGTTTTAATATTCAGCGCTACCACTGAGGGCTCATTGATTACTATTCCCTTACCTTTAACGTAAACCAGGGTATTTGCGGTTCCCAAGTCAATACCGATATCGTGAGAAAAATAACCAAATAATTTATCAAGCATAAAATTCTGCTAGCTCTTTAATAATATCTTCATTTTTAAGAATCCGGCCAGCGGACTCGTTTCGGTATTTTATTTCAATTCCCCCCTTACTAAGAGATTTTTCAGATACAACTAGACGGATGGGGATACCCAGAAGGTCGGCATCAGCAAATTTTATTCCTGGGCTCTCGTCACGTTCATCCCATAGAATCTCAAATCCTTTCTTTTGAAGTAAATTGTAGAAAGACTCTGCCTTTTTTTCTTGACCAATATTAATAAAATACACCTGATAAGGCGTAATTTCTTTTGGCCAAGCAAGCCCTCTGTCATCTGACAAAACCTCCGCCACCGCTCCCATTATTCTTGTTGGTCCCATTCCGTAACAACCCATTTCAACAAGCTTTTCTTTTCCGTCTTTATCCTTAAATTTAAGATTGGAAGCAGAGGAAAATCGGCTCCCTAGCTTGAAGATATTCCCGACTTCGATTGCTCTTTTTTCCTCAAAATCAGCCTTACCGCAAGAAGGACATTCTTTTTGAGTAACGATAATCTCCTTATTAATCGCCACCCGGCACTTTTTACACAAGAATATTGTATCTTCGCCTTCACTACAGAGTGTCTGATACTCGTGCGAATATTTTGAAAAAGTCCCACCAGAAGCGTAAGTAACAAAAGTAATATTACCCAGTCCGATTCTTAGGAAAACCTTTGCATAGGCCTCTTTTACTCTTTCATAATAATCATCTAAATCTTTTTTGTCCTTGTGAAAAGAGTAGAGATCTTTCATTATAAATTCTCTGGTTCTTAAGAGTCCTGAACGCGGCCTTTTCTCATCTCTGAACTTTACCTGGATTTGAAAAAGATATTTTGGCAGTTCTTTATACGAAAAAATAAATTTTTTCGCGAGTGGGGTTACGACTTCTTCATGGGTTGCTCCTAGGGCTACTTCTTGCTTGGAGTAGTGAGTTGTAAACCGATATAGGTCGTCCATCTCTTCCCAACGGTTAGTGGCCTTCCAGATTTCCTTCGGGTGAAGCGCTGGCATCAAAACCTCTTCACCACCGATTGAAACCATCTCTTCTCTGATAATGTTTTCGATCTTCTTAAGAACTTTGTTGCCCAAAGGGAGGAAAGTAAAAACCCCTGCCATTAACTGATCGATATAACCAGCCTTTGTCAAAAGTTGATAATTTCTACTCTCTCCGGCAACATCACGTCGGGTTCTTGAAAATAAATTACTGACAAGCATGCTTCTTTCCTTAATTCTCGTCTAGATAATACCAAATCTGAATAGATCTTTAAAGGTAATGATAATCACCAGCAATATCAAAGCTCCAAAACCGGCAAGTTGAATCAAGTTTTTAATCTTCACAGAAAAAGTCCTCTTAGAAATCGTTTCCAAAAGAGTAACCAGGATGTGCCCCCCATCCAAACCGGGTATTGGGAGAATATTAAAAACCCCTACTGCAATTGAAAGTAGCGCTGCTAGTTGAAATAAGGATGAAAATCCTTGGTTTGCATAACTGCCGGTAATAACAAACATTCCGACAGGACCGGTCGCATTTTCGGTAATGGTAAAATTTGAAATAAGTTTAGCAAATAAATCCCCAAGACCGATAAAAGTTAACTTGGTAATATTCCAAACCTCAAAAGTGCTTATCTTTATGGCAGTAAAAAAGGGGGCCCTTATTTTTCCCTGATCTTCCAAAACAATCCCAATTCGATTGACCTCAACCTCTTTGTCGCCTGATTTTACCTTGGATTTATAAGTTTCAAATTCCTTCTCAAAGACTTGACCGTTCCGGTCAACAGTAACTTTCACTTTTTGATTTTCTTCTTTGGCGATTTTCTCCTGAAGTTTCAGAATCATTTCATCGCTAAGAACAATCTCTTGATCTTCAA
>CAZAFQ010000085.1:0-2845 GCA_964484885.1 uncultured Candidatus Saccharibacteria bacterium
GGCCAATTCTAAGCTTTTTCACACGACAGGTTTTGAACAAATCTGGGTGCAACCATCGGCAGGTGATGCTGGTGGGGCTTTAGGTGCGGCTCTAGCCTATACTCATCTGGAATTGGAAGAAGAGAGAGAGATTTCAGAGATGGATTCTCAAAAAGGAAGTTATTTAGGTCCTGCATTTTCCAATGAAGAAATTGAAGAATTCCTTACTTCTCAAGGCTTACCTTTTGAAAAACTAGATGAAGAACAAATGATAGAAAGAACTTGTGAGCTTCTTGAGGATAAAAAAATCATTGGTTGGTTCCAAGGCTCAATGGAGTTTGGTCCTCGGGCCTTAGGCCATCGCTCTATAATTGCAGATGCCAGAATACATGATCTTCAGCGAACCATGAATTTAAAGGTCAAATATAGAGAATCTTTCAGACCTTTTGCTCCTATCGTTTTGAAAGAGGATGCTAAATCGATTTTTGATTTTGAACATGAAAGTCCTTATATGCTCTTTGTGGCACCAGTAAGAGAGGAACTCAGAGTAAATGAGGATGAGCCCCATAAGTTTGGTATAGAAAGACTAAATCTAGTAAGATCAATCTATCCGGCCATTACTCACGTGGATTATTCTGCTAGACTTCAGACCGTGTGTGAAAAAAGAAACGCAATTCTCTTTAAACTTTTAAATACTTTTAAAAAAAGAAACTCATCTTCTGTTTTAGTTAATACTTCCTTTAATGTGCGTGGAGAACCTATCGTATGCACACCGGAAGATGCTTATCGCTGTTTTAGGAGAACAGAGATCGATGTCTTGGTTCTGGGAAACTATCTTATCAGTAAGGATATGAAGCTTCCGGAGATGAAAGACCATGAATGGAGGAATGAATTTGAATTGGACTAATTTTAAAGAAAAGTATCTCTTCAGTATCAATTTCTGCTTTATGCTTTCTGTGATTATTTATGGAGCAGGAGGGGGAGTTATCTGGTATTCTGGAGTACTGGCCCTTCTTATTCTATCTTTGTTGAGTGATAAGGTTCGTTCAGTTCAAAAGAAATTTCTTTTTAAAGTAGGTCTTTTTAATTCGCAAATTTTACTTTTTATTTTTTACTTCTTCTTCTTTACTCCGTTTTCTATTTTTTACCGTTTATTTTTTCGCAATAAAGCTTTTCTTAAAACCAGTAGTCGCTTTATACCTAAAGAATCAATTTCAGATTTCTCTCGACCTTTTTAAAACGTTCTCTAAAAAGTAATTGGATAAGAATTGATTAAAAAAATGACTTGGGTGCCCGTCATTGGAAATTCTAAAGATCGTTGACGCCTTATCGGTATTTAATGTAGCAGAATAGGCCCTGAATTCTGGAGTAGGATCAATATATGAGATCCCATGCTTTGTAAGTAAAGGCTTCATTCTTTCAACCTGATTATCTCTTGGGAGAAAGAGGGGATGAAAAACAAAAGTAAATTCTCCTTCTGAAAAGTTTTGCAAATACTTTTCTTTAAGAGTCTTCACTGCGATGACAAAATCTTCTAGTTCCTTATCCCCACGGTAGTACATTTTGAAAATAGAGTAAAATTTTACAAAGAAATTACCAAGTCCAAGTTTTTTAAAGTACTGATATTGACGATAAGAGGATGTTTCGCCGGCGATTCCTTTATAGACAATTTTTCCTTCCTCTACTTTGTAAATAGGGTCTTTGTAAGCTGCCCATGAGATATAATCAGGAGTAGCATGGAAACGATTCAGGTGATCAGCAAAGAACATGTAAAAGAGTTTTCCTTTCTCTTGTTTGATGTGCTCTTTCAGAGGAAGAAAATCAGCATGGTTAAGCAGGCGATGAATCCCTCCGCCCATAAATGACCAGTTATAAGTATGATAACCTTCAATCTGCTGCTCAACTAAGTAAGGAAATGTTTCTTCAACATAAAGGCCTTCTCCAAAGGTAAAAGAACAACCAGCAAAGACAAGATGGTGATCATCCTTTTGAGGGTTATGTTGAGGAATATCCCTTAGAGAAAATTCATTAAATTCATATTTAACATCATAGATGACTTCGTTATTAAAGTGTTTGTATATTCGATAGACAGAATTGGGACGTATGTAGTCTAGATATGGCTTGGCCCCATTTAGTGGACGCTCTTCCACTGGGATAAGAAGACTTTTATTGGTAAGGGCCTTCTCTTTGGTCACTTTTTTTTCGTAAAGAAAAGTGAGGCCCGCTAATGAACATAAAAATAAGAACAATGAAAAGAAATAAGGGGCAATCTTTTTTAGAGAAGTCATTGAATAATCATAATTTAAGTCAGGAAAAATATAAAGCGGGTAGGAGAGAAACCTTTCTAAAGACTTGCGTCTTTAGAAAGGTTGGAATTAAAAAACTAAGAATGTCTTCTTGTTGTTCTTTTGGCCGGAGAGGCTTTTTTTACAGTAGCTCTTTGCGGTTTAGGTGATTTAGTAGGTGCTTTCTTTGTGGCACGCTTAGGAGGATTCGCCTTTTTTACTGTCGATTTCTTTTCAGTTGCCTTTTTTTCTACGGCTTTTTTTACAGTCTTTCTTGTACTCGGAGTTGTTGTCTGAGAAGAGGCTTTCTTTTTAGACTTGGCCAGGTCTTTTAAGATTCTAGAATTAACCTGAGTAATAACCTTGTCTAATTTTTTTTGAAGGGAATCCAGTTCCTTTCTTTGTTTGGCGATGAATTTAAGAGCTTTAACTTCGATATCGTTTTTTTCTTTTTCAAGTTTCTTTTTGATGTCTCTAAGCTCTTGGCTATCAACTTTGCTTAGTACTTCTTTTCGAGCTTCCTGGATAAAAGAATTGACCTGGCCTTTCACTTCCTCCATATCAATCTCGTTGAGGAAGGT
>CAZAFQ010000086.1:0-2843 GCA_964484885.1 uncultured Candidatus Saccharibacteria bacterium
GAAAGAAGTTGCTAGACTTTCAAAAATAGTTGAGAAAATTAACTCTCTTGAATCCGATATTGGCAGGCTATCCGATAAACAGCTTAAGGCGAAAACCAAAGAATTCAAAAAGAGATTAAAATCCTCGGAAGATATCAACAATATTCTTCCTGAGGCATTTGCTGTGGTTCGCGAAGCCACAAAAAGGACTATCGGTCAAAGGCATTTTGATGTTCAATTAATGGCCGGGATCGCTTTATTTGAAGGTAAAATAGCCGAGCAGAAAACAGGTGAAGGCAAGACCTTAACCGCTACTTGTCCTCTTTATCTTAGAGCCTTGCAGGGAAAAGGGGCTCATTTGGTTACGGTTAATGATTATTTAGCAAGAATAGGCGCTGGATGGATGGGTGAGATCTACAACTTTTTAGATGTTAGCGTTGGCTGTATTATTCCGGACAATTCATTTATTTTTGATCCAGACCATAAAGAAAAGGCTGATGACGAAAGACTAGAACACCTCAAACCGGTTACTCGTGATCAAGCTTACAAAGCCGATATTACTTATGGAACAAATAATGAATACGGTTTTGATTATCTTAGAGACAATATGGTTCAAGAGTTTGGCAGAAAGGTCCAAAGAGGTCATTTTTACGCTATTGTGGACGAGATTGATTTTGCCTTAATAGACGAAGCCAGAACTCCATTGATCATTTCCTCTCCCTCAGGAGATTCTGTTGACAAGTATTATCGTTTTACTCAATTGGCAAGCGACCTGCAATCGGATACAGACTATGTAATCGATGAAAAAGCCAAAACTGCCATGCTGACGGAGTTGGGGATAAGAAAAATTGAACGAAGCTTAAATATCAAAAACTTATACGAAGAGGATTTCGATACGATTCACCACATAGAAAATGCCCTTAAAGCTAGAACCCTTTTTCACAAAGATACAGACTATGTTATTAAAGATGGCCAGGTGATAATAGTTGACGAATTCACCGGCAGATTAATGGAAGGGCGTAGATGGTCTGATGGACTTCATCAAGCTGTGGAAGCCAAAGAAGGAGTTAAAATTCAGCAGGAAAGCAGAACTTGGGCAACAATTACTTTTCAAAACTATTTTAGATTATATAAAAATCTTTCCGGTATGACAGGTACTGCAGCCACCGAGGCGGAGGAGTTTAAGAAAATTTATGATTTAGAGGTAGTTGTGTTTCCCACCAATAAACCAATCAGGAGAGATGATCTTCCCGACTTAGTTTATAAATCTCAGCAGGCAAAATATGCAGCCCTAGCTGCCGAAATTGAAAAAATCCATAAAAAAGGAGCGCCTATTTTAATTGGAACCACTTCTATTGAAAAAAATGAAATCGTTGGGAGATTATTGAGCAAAAAGAAAATCCCTCATGAAATATTAAATGCCAAGAACCACTTAAGAGAGGCGAAAATTATTTCTCAAGCAGGGGCGCTAGGAGCTGTGACTGTGGCTACTAACATGGCGGGAAGAGGAGTTGATATTGTTTTGGGTGGTCAATCCCCATCAAAAGATGAGAACAATTTTGAACAAAAACAAAAAGAGTGGCAGAAGAAGCACGATAAGGTTGTTGAGCTGGGAGGACTTTATGTTTATGGTACCGAAAAGCATGAAGCTAGAAGAATTGATAATCAGCTTAGAGGTAGGTCGGGCAGACAGGGTGATCCGGGTCTTACGCAATTTTTCGTTAGTCTTGAAGATGATTTAATGCGAGTTTTCGGAGGAGATCAAATTGCCAATATGATGGGAAGAATGAATATTCCTGAGAACATGCCGATTTCTCATTCTATGGTCACTAAAGTTTTAGAGCAGATTCAAGTTAAAGTTGAAGGATTTAATTTTGATATCAGAAAGAGCTTGGTTGAATTTGATGATGTTGTCAACAGACAGAGAGAGGTAGTTTATTCCAAGAGGGATAAATATTTAAATTGGTTTGCTTCCGAACCTGAAAAAATAAAACAAGAAGCGATAAGAATCATGGAGAAAGAGGCGAAGAGTGCTGTTAGCATGTCTATTGATCCTGTAACTCTAATACCCGACAAAGAAAAAATCATGCTTGCTTTGGCGGAAATTTTGGCAGTTGAAGATGCAAATCAAAGGGGTGAAATTTCTCAAAGACTAGATAAGGTTTCCTCAATTGAAGATCTCGAATCGGACTCCTGGACAATTGTTAAGGAAAAACTTGAGCAAAGAGAGAAAGAATTTGAAGATAAGGTACTGAGGGATATCGAAAAATCAATTTTGCTTTTTACTCTTGATAATCTTTGGGTTGATCATTTGACGGCCTTAGAAAATTTGAAAGATGGAGTGAGGTTGAGGGGTTACGGCCAGAGAGATCCTCTTGTGGAATATCGCAAAGAAAGCTTCACCATGTTCCAGGTTCTTTTGGATAAAATGGATTTCCATTTTGCCCGAAGATTATTTAGAGTTCAAGTTGTCCAATCTTCTATGCAAAGACCTTCCAGAATTGAAGAGGGCAGAGGTGAGGTTGATTTGCCAAGTCAGCAAGCTGTTGTTAGAGAGAAAGGTGACATGCTCCAAAATTCCGAGCCAGCTGTCAGGTCAAAACCGGTTGTTTCCGGTCAAATTAAGATTGGGCGAAATGATCCCTGTTGGTGCGGAGCGAAAAAGCCAGATGGTAGCCCGGTAAAGTTTAAACATTGCCATTATCCGCAACTTCCGTCGTGAATTAAATATAAGCGGAGTCCGCCTAAAATCACAGCATGAGCCGCGCTATGGATAATAGGTAAGGCGAATGCTAAGATTAGAAGGACGGGTCGGGCAAAAAATGGAAGAGGTGTCATTATCCGGAAATGTCAAGCTAAACAAT
>CAZAFQ010000087.1:0-2838 GCA_964484885.1 uncultured Candidatus Saccharibacteria bacterium
ATGCGGCTAATACTATTGAAAGATTACTAGCTATTTTAGTCTGGATTCCGGTAACAGAAAGGCTCCCAGAACGGCCTGATTATGACTGGGTTCTTGTAAAATGCCAAATGGTTCCAGAAGGATATTCTGGTGTTCCACATATTGCCGAACTTCGTAATGGAATTTGGTATTCTGATTGTTGTGACGGACCAATGGAAGAAACTTTATCTATTAAAGTGACACATTGGTTTGATATGCAACTTATAATTGAGAATCCAATCTTATAATGTTATTTGAAAGGGGAAATCACCATGAATAAAAAGGAATTTGAAAATTTACAAATCGGAGATTATGTTCAACTTAATTGTCGTGGACTGAACAGGGGAAAAATAGCTAGGGTTTTGAAAAGGATCGATTACAGACATGTGTTGATAGAACCACACAATTGTGTATTTGATTTTGGATCTAGTAAAAAGGAAATCGGAAACGGTTTATGTGCTTTTAACTATGAATCATTAAAACGTTTAGGGTCGTCGCCTATAGCTAAAACAAAGACGTTCTACATCGCTGAAATGTTTGGAACGGCTACTTCTTGGCCAACTACAAATTTCAACGACACAGAACTTAAGGTGATCGGACGGTTCTTAAAAGAATTAAACGAAAATATTAATTGTAAGACGGTGGATGTAATTCACATTTTGGACGGAGACGATGACGAGTAAAAAGATTTGAAAGGGGGAAATCACCATGCGATTATCGCATCTCTTTAACCTTGTTTGTGTAGCGATTATATCCTACAACATGGGCGCCCGCAATCAAGAAAAAAAGGACTTACAGGCAATGGAAGAGGCAATTGGTAAAACATTAAAGGGCCTTAAAAAGGTTTTTGAAAAACCGGATAAATCTTCTAAGGAGTTTGTTTTTAGAACTCGAGAAGAAGCGGAGGATGTTTTAGAACATATAACCACCGCTATGGAAAATTACGGGCTAGTTACTTTGGCCGATGTAAAAGATCTGATGGGTATCCAAAGCAGTTATACGGAGAATAAATATGGATGGACAAGCATTAAAGGTATGCATATAAAAGCGAAAAAAGTAGACATACCAACATGTTACTCCAACTGCTTTCCAAAATATATATTGGTTTTGCCGGCTGTATCTTTGCTTAAATAAAATTATATTTTAAAAAATGAGAGGAGAAGTTATCATGAAAGAAACTAACGGGATGGCAATCACTCGGACCTGCAAGGAGGAAAATTGCAAAAAGGAATTTACAATCTCGGTGGAAGAAGCAAAATGGCTTAAGGAGCACGAATTGGAACTCTTTAAGCGCTGTCCCGAATGCCGCAAGAGAAGGCGCGAAGAAAAGAAAAAAGAAGAAGGTGCGAAGGTCGAAGCGCTGGCTAACGCATAAAGGAGAATAAAAATGGAAAATAATGATGAAAGAGAACAACTTAAAAGAACCTTTCCATCCAACTCAAAAACGGTTCGTCAAGATATTCAGCAACCTAACCCCGAGGATCGTAAACTCGAAAAGGTTATAAAAGGAACCGTTAAAAAACAAAAACGCGGACTTGGTAAACGCCTGGCCGAGCTCTTTATCGAAGATGATACCAAAACTGTTGGTGGTTATATGTTTTATGACGTTCTTATTCCAGCAGCAAAAACCATGATCTGCGACATTATCGGTTGGGGCGGATTTGCTGAGCGATTGCTCTTTAGTGATCGTCGTAGCATAAGAGGTCGTGGTGGGGATCGTGGCCGCGGTGGGTCTTTTACTAGTTATGGCTCATATTATCGCTCGGTCGATCGCGATCCTCGAGATAGAGACCGAGGTGGCGGTAGGGATATTTCTCGAGCAGGACGAGCTCGACACGATTTTGACGAAATTGTCCTGGAGACGCGCGGTGAGGCGGAGGAGGTTCTGTCTCATCTTGTCGACCTTACTGTGGATTATGGACAAGCAACGGTTGCCGATTTATATGATTTGGTTGGCATTCAAAGTAGCTACACCGACAATAAATATGGTTGGACAGATCTACGAAGCTCGAGTGTTAACCGGGTAAGAGATGGATATTTACTCAACCTGCCTCGGACACAATTATTGGAATAGGAGGCGGCTTTAATGAAGTTGCCTCTTTATCCTTGTAAAAAATACCAATGGAAAGGCACACAAGTTTGTCCTGGAACTAAACAATGTGCGACGATGATTGTATATTTAATGAACGACAAACAACTCAGCTTCGACTTTTGAAAGGAGTTTTATGTATGAATTTTTTAGAACTAGCGCTCACCGGTATTGATGTACACATAGTACAAGAAAAATCACTTTATTCTAGCGAGTATATTGTTTTTCAATTTCGTAAGGGCGAATTATTTGTAAAGCAGATCCTTCATCAGTGCGAAATTGCTGACTTTAAATCGGTTAACGAAGCTGCGTTCTTTGAAGATCGCATTTGTAGAGTCGTAATCGATTACTTTAATCAAATAGATAAAAAAGAGCCACGATTTTTTATCGGTCAACACGTATATTGTCCAGAAACAGGTATGCGAGGTAGAGTATTAAGATTCTATAGCCATCCAGAAAAGGAAATTCAAATGGTTGTTCAAACACCAGACGAACGTGAATTTATCGCTTTGGTAAGTGAATGGAAACCTTATCAAAGTGGTACTCTTGCGGATGTGGGTATTATCATGGATGAGTTCGCTACTCATAAACCCTCGGATTGAGGCGATATTTATGGAACACAACGATGCTTATAAACCAAAGTATCTAGCGAAACCGATTATACAAGAAAAAATTACACAGTTAACTCAGCTTCCATCTAGCGATTGTCTTAGTATTGGATTTGATTACTC
>CAZAFQ010000088.1:0-2825 GCA_964484885.1 uncultured Candidatus Saccharibacteria bacterium
ATTGAAACCTGGATCCCCTCTCAGAATAAGTATCGGGAAACCCATTCCACCTCTAGTTGCACCGATTTCCAAGCACGCCGACTCAACATAAAATATCGTAAAAAAGATGGCTCAAGGGCATTTGTTCATACTTTGAACGGAACTGCCTTTGCAATAGGCAGAATGATCGTCGCAATTTTGGAAAACTATCAGCAAAAGGACGGAACAATAAGAATCCCCGAAGCACTTCAGAAATACATGGGTGATATCAAAAATTTTTAAGAAGGAGATATAATGCAATTTAAAATTAGAGGACGAGGAATCACGCTAGCCGAAGAAGTTAAAAGGTTTGCTGAGGAAAAAGCAAATAAATTGGCAAACTTCGGAATTGATATTCTCCTTGTTGACATGGTTCTCGAGGAAGATCACAACAAAACTGAAGATAAGGCTGCAAAAGCCAAGATGCTTATCGATATCCCGGGAAAAAACATTGAAGCCACCGGAGAAGGAAAGACGATTTTTGCCGCTATTAATAAGGCTCAGGAGAATGCGATCAGACAATTATCAGAGCGAAATAAAAAGATCGAATCAAAAAGCAGATTTGTTAAAGGTAAGCAGATTATAAGACGCCTCTTTCGCCAGGACTAAAACCCACTTTTTAGTATTTAATCGTAATTAAATAATATGTCTATTCTTAATAAAATATTCGGTGATCCAAATAGTAAAGAAATTAATAAAATAAAGCCTCTTATAGCCGAAGTTAACTCTATGGAAGAAAAAACGGCTAGCTTAAGTGAACTGGCAATTAAAAAAAGAATTGCTGAAATCAAGAATAGTATCCAGAAAAAAATTCCGGATATTGTAAAAGAGAAAGAAAAAAAACAACGTGCTAGAAAGATCAACGAAGCCCTATCACCTCACATTGCCGAAACCTTTGCCCTAGTAAGAGAGACCTCGAAGAGAAGAATGAATTTAAGACATTTTGATGTCCAGCTAATTGGCGGGGCGGTTTTAAACTCGGGAAAAATCTCGGAAATGAAAACTGGTGAAGGAAAGACATTGGTTGCTACCTTGGCAGCAACCCTTAATGCTCTTACCGGCTTGGGAGTCCATGTCGTAACTGTAAACGACTACCTTTCAAAACGCGATGCCGGATGGATGGGGCAGATCTATTACGGTTTGGGGCTATCAGTGGGAGTAATTATCCACGAACAGGCCTTCATCTATGACGAAGAATATACTGCTGAGGATATCTTAGATGAGAGAACAAAACATTTGAAACCGGTTACAAGAAAAGAGGCTTATTTGGCTGATATCACTTACGGAACAAATAATGAATTCGGGTTTGACTATTTGAGAGATAACATGGTTCAGAACTTAGGACAAATGGTCCAAAGACCCCTAAACTATGCCATTGTAGACGAAGTGGATTCAATTTTGATAGATGAGGCCAGGACCCCCCTTATTATTTCTGCCCCTGCTGAAGAATCAACAAGCAAATACTACCAATTTGCCGATATTGCCAAGGGGTTAAAAAAAGATATTGATTACCAGATTGATGAAAAACAAAAGGCCGCTACTTTGACAGATGAGGGAATTTCTAAGATGGAAAAAATCTTAGGAATGAAAAACATCTATGAAGAGGGCGGAATTGACACCGTTCACCATATTGAACAATCTCTCAAGGCAGAGGCTTTGTTTAAGAAAGATCGCGATTATGTCGTAAAAGAGGGAGAGGTCATTATCGTTGATGAGTTTACGGGCAGAATGATGCCCGGAAGAAGGTACTCTGAAGGCTTACACCAAGCTATCGAAGCTAAAGAAAAAGTAGAAATCAAAAGAGAATCCCTGACCCTGGCAACAATTTCCTTTCAAAATTACTTCCGCTTGTATACAAAACTTGCCGGGATGACCGGAACAGCAGAAACAGAGGCAGAAGAATTTCACAAAATTTATGAACTTGACGTAACGATTATTCCGACAAACAAGGAAAATATCAGGAAAGACTTAAATGATCTGATTTACAAAACTGAGCTAGCAAAATTTAAAGCCATCGTTAATGATGTTAAGGAAAGACATCAAAAAGGCCAACCGGTACTAATCGGGACCATTTCAATTGAAAAAAATGAAATTCTATCTGAAATGCTTAAAAGAAATGGTGTCAAGCACAGTGTTCTAAACGCAAAATTTCATGAGAAAGAAGCAATGATTATAACTCAGGCAGGACAAAAAGGGGCCGTCACAGTTGCAACAAATATGGCCGGAAGAGGAACTGACATCGTACTGGGAGATGGAGTCACTAACCTTGGTGGCCTCCATGTAATTGGAACTGAAAGACATGAATCGCGGCGGATAGATAATCAACTTCGAGGCCGATGCGCCAGACAAGGAGATCCGGGCTCAACACAGTTTTATGTTTCAATTCAAGATGATCTAATGAGAATTTTTGGTTCAGAAAGGATCGGAACAGTGATGGAAAAGCTTGGTCTGCCTGATGATCAGCCGATCCAACATGGAATGATTTCAAAATCTCTAGAATCAGCTCAGAGAAAAGTCGAAGGAAGAAATTTTGATATCAGGAAGCACTTAGTTGAGTATGATGATGTCATGAATAAGCAAAGAGAGTATGTTTACGCCAAAAGAAGAATGATACTCGGCCAAGAAGAGCTAAAGGAGGAAATACTAGAGTTTTATAATGATACGGTTATGAGTATTGTAAACGAAAACATTAACCCACAAACCGGCGTGATTGATTTAGAAAATTTCGAAAGAGAATTGGGAACAATTATTCCGATAAATAGTGAGTTCATTACAAGCGTAAAAAATAAAGAAGCCGATGAAATACT
>CAZAFQ010000089.1:0-2815 GCA_964484885.1 uncultured Candidatus Saccharibacteria bacterium
TGCGCCAGTATAGCTGCTCCAGGGTAACGCCGAAGGTATCTCGCAAATGCCTTTCTGTTTCGTCTAAATCGGCCTCAAGCCGCCTCTTGGCTTCCGTGTCCTTAAACTCCCTCGAATATTCCGGGTTCTCAAACCAGGCAATGAAGACAGGCGCAAATTCATTTAATCCTGCTACCGCCGCCTGCCATAGCTCGTAAAAGTAGCCGCCCAGGCCATTAGCTGTGCTCTCCACAATTACCATTGTCCCCGGCGCATCTGGAACAGCCTGCATAAGCCCTGTCATAACTGTCTCTGCATTAGCCCAAAACGCCAGCTCTGATACGTGCAGATTTTTGACTGTTTCAGAACGTCCAGCCCCCAGGTTCATAGCCGTATCTATCTTAATCTTACTTCTAAGACCTGGATTCTTCTGCTTTTCGTAGACATTAGAAGTAGGATTCTCAAATATAAGTTCCTTGGCATTACTGGCCTTTTTCATAGGACGCAACCAGTCCGGCATTTCTTCGTAAAAAAGCTTTGACATGTTAAAAAGGTTGGTTGAAGCATCTTCTTTGTGAGCTACTATAAGACTATTTGTCAGCTTATGCATGGCCGTATCGTGGAATATCCTGCCTTCTGTCAAGGTAGAACAGCCTATCTGCCTAGCCTTCAATATTATTATCCTGACCGGCCTACCTTCTGCCCTCATCCTATCTATTACAGCATTAATTTTTTCCTGCATGGGGTTTAAGTTGAAAGATACCAGCTTGTTCTGTTTGGTACGTATCTTCAATGCCTGGGGAGCGTAATATTCAAAATCGTCTTTGAGGCGCCGAAGGAGTGCAAGTTGTTTTTTGGTTAGTGCCATGGTATCAGTCCTTAAATTACTTTTTCTTCTGTAATATCCTGTCCGTATTGAGACTTTAACTCTTTTATCTTGTTAATAACAAATCTGTCAGGTTTAAACCATTCGCCCCTCAGCTTAAATTCTTTAAACTGCCTGTGCAAAACAGTTTCAGTTTTTTCATCACCGGGAATCATCAGAAGTATTTTCAAGGTATCAGGATATCCAGTCTGCAACTCTTTCAATCTTTTTTCAGGGTAAACAGAATAACCTATCTTGATAGCACCGCCACACTGCCCCTGAATAAAGTAAACAAATCCTTTAAACTTTTTCTTGCTTTTCTCATGCAAGTTGTCGCCTTCGTAAATTTCTTGTTCCTCAATCTCTTTTCTGATTAATTCTGCTTTTTTTTCTTCGTTCTTCCTGTTCCAGTATTCTTCCCACCTGGGATCACCTTTTGGCCAAGACCATTTACGTATTTCATTTTTTAAAATGTTATAAAATCTTGAATCGTTTTTGAAAGCACGCAGCTTTTCCCTGCTTCTCCAAATGCTAAATGAAATACTTTTCTCGTTGTGTCCTTCTTTCTCCATATCCTTGATAATCAACTTAACTTTTTTATTAATCTCAACACCTATTAAGCTAAATGCTTCCTGATAAGTAGTAATTTTTCTATAAGCCATATCTAGCGGCCTCCCTTCTTAATAAACCTCGAAGAAATAAAATAACCTTCCTGCGTTCCAAACAGAAGGTCATGCTTTTTTAGTTCACTCAGTATTCTATTTAGTTTTTTGTTCCCATAGCCAAAAATGTTTTGCAAGTCTTTATACTGTATTAACTTTTTGCTTCTCTTGTGAATAAGCTTGCCAGTATTCCATTGGATGTATTGCCCCAGGCAAACCAAAAATCCTATTAACTCTTCTACATTTTTAACTTCTTCCTTCATTCTTAGCTTTTCTATTTCCTCAACCATGACCATAATATAAGGTTTCTTGCCTCCGGTATGCTTTGGCGAAGAATTATCTTTGCTTTCCTTTTTGGAATTGTGCCAGAATTCATACATTAATATTTCTGAATCTTCAGTAATAACTTTAACCCTCACAATTTGGCTGCCATTAGGAGAGCTTTCTCTCGATATGAGCAGGTCTCCATGCCTAACAGCATTGACAAAACCATTTATAAAAGCAAGTATTTTTTTATCCACAACAACCACCTCTACAGCCCTTTCTAGCGGGCAATTTCTCATACCAGTTTATACCATATCTGGAAGTTAAAAAGCCAAAAATAGCTCATTTTTAACCCTTTGGCTAGGTGTCAAAACAACACCTTCCAAAAATGCCTCTCAGCCCTTATGGGATAAGGCTTACAGCGATTTCGGCATGTAAATCGTTTATATATGCTTTTCAAGTAATGTTGAATTTACCAAAAAATAATTTCCAGTTTTACATACTGCTAACTATGTCTATCCTTCTTCCTCCTCCAGCTTCTTTAGCGCCTGTTCAAAAGTCAAACTGCCTGAGTGTTCCACTTCCTGCTTATCCCGCCATTTGGCAGGCTGGCGGTTTTTAAGCCAGAATATCATAGAGGTAGGGTCAGGGGGGTAGTGTTTGATAGTAGGTACAATTACTGGCTGGCCTTTATACTGCATAATTGTATCTTCTTCATGACTGTAGCCGGTAGCCCTTTGATATAAGGCATTTTCGACTTCCCTGTCTGCAATTTCCTTGCCAGTTTTTAGGGCGTCCGCAAATTCTATATACTTATTTTGCCACTCATAAAAAGTAGCAAGTCCTATGCCTAAATTTTTAGCTATTTGTTTATTTGTCAGCCCCTGGCGGGCATATTCTTCAATTTTTGGAAGCATTTCTGAATTATATAATGTCGGTCTGCCTACTTTTTTAGCCATAAAATCAACTCCTTAAAATAAATTTCCAGCCCGGAACCAGAAAAAGGAGAAGGAGGAAAACCTTTTTCTGGCGGCCGGATGGATAT
>CAZAFQ010000090.1:0-2799 GCA_964484885.1 uncultured Candidatus Saccharibacteria bacterium
TCAAAGGTGAAGCGCAAATCGGCCAAATCGACAATCACTTCTGCTTGATCCTGGTCAGTGACTTCATAGAAACAAACAGGAATAAGCCACTCTGCCATCATCCTTCGCTTCTCAAGCTCAACCTCGTCTTTGTTACGACATGGTGAACTGAATTTCCTAATTCCTCCTCTGCTGTCATAGCCGGCTACCAACCAAAGGCCAATCATCCCGTCCTCCCTGATCGAGCTCTGATTCAATGTTTATACCATACCATAAAAACCATTACTCGTCAAAAATATCTTCCTGTTGAGACTGACCTTCACCCTCTTTCCAAGAAATTAAAAATCTATGTTTTTACTGGCACTATATTAATCCTAGAACGGCCAAAATTTGGGCTTTTCATTGCCTTCTTCTTTTTCAAATTCTTTTAAGAGTTCTTTTTGTCTCGCTGTTAACTTCTCGGGGACTTTAACCTTTACAGTTACTAGGTGATTCCCCCGACTCCGACCGTTAATATGAGGGACGCCCTTTCCGGAGAGTTTAAATATTTTTTCACTTTGGGTTCCGGCCGGTATTTTTAGTTTTACCTTACCATCTATTGTTGGAACATCTACTACAGTCCCTAGAGCAGCCTCGGCAAAAGAAATTACAACTGTATTCGCCAAATCATATCCGTCTCGTTTTATTTTCTCGTGAGGACGAACATATACATGAACATAGAGATCGCCGGCTGAGCCGCCTTTAATTGCTTCTCCTAGACCGGAAAGCTTAATTGTTTGGCCATTATCAACTCCGGCAGGAATCTTAATCCTTACCTTTTGATCTTCATGAAGAATTCCCTTGCCTTTACATTTTCGGCAGGCTTCCTCAGGAACCCTTCCTAACCCCTGGCAAACTTCACAAGTTGCTTCTTGAGCAAAAGTCCCAAGAATTGTTCTTCTCTCGGTTTGAATCCGACCCCTTCCTTGACAAGTCGGGCAGGTTTTTTGCTTGCTGCCCGGTTGAGCTCCACTTCCATCGCAAATATCACAACGAAAATTCTTATTTAAATTAATACTTTTTTCCGTACCAAAAGCTGCCTCTTCAAAATCTATTGTAATTTGGGTTTCAAGATCCTGCCCCCGACGCGACCTCGTTCTTCCACCACCGCCCCCAAAGAAAGTTTCGAAAATGTCGCCCATACCGCCAAGATCGCCAAAATCAAAGTCAAAGCCTGAAAATCCCTGTCCGGCACCTTGATATTGCTGCCAATTGAATCCTTGACCGGAAGGATCAGTATGACCAAATTGATCGTAAGCCTTTCTTTTCTGAGGATTGGAGAGTATTTGATAAGCTTCGTTAATTTCTTTGAATTTTTTTTCTGACTCGGCTCCACCACCTTTATCCGGATGATATTGATGCGCAAGTTTGCGGTATGCTTTTTTTACCTGATCAATTGAAGCATCTTTGCCAATACCCAAAATTTCATAGTAATCTTTTTTATTCATTTTATATATGTAAAACGTTAAACATCAAATGTAAAACTTTTCTGCCCGTTTCCTTTTTCTCCTTCTTTAGCTTAACAAGGATACCCTCCAGCAACTTAACTCAAAATTTAATTTCATTGGCAGATTTCAAAGAATAATGGCGGAAGTTCCTGAAATCTTTCTTCGGGCTGGTAGACTGGGCCTCCATTCGATTCACTCTGATACTTGTCCCTCTTCGTATTGGGTACCATCAGGAAGCCCGTCTCCAAGTCTAATCAACTTTCGTCCCGCATTTTACGTTCACTTTTTTTCTTCATCAACGACTTCACCCTCAACCGGACCAGAATCATCTTTTTTTTCGTTTTCCGCTTTTTTTTCATTTCCCTGAGTTGAGTTCTCTTCGGTCTGATACATTTTGGCGCCAAACTTTTGAAGAGCTTCAGAAAGAGCATCATATGCCTTTTGAATAGCATCCTTGTCATCTTTTGTAGTCGTTTCTTTTAGGATATTTAACTTTTCTTCGAGATCCTTTTTCTCGTCTTCAGCCAATTTGTCTCCGGCATCCTTCATTGTCTTCTCAGTTGTATAAATTAGCGAGTCAGCCATATTTCGCACTTCAATAACTTCTTTCTTCTTTTTGTCTTCATCTGCATGCGATTCAGCCTCTTTTCTCATCTTTTCGATTTCTTCTTCGGTTAATCCGCTAGAAGATTGGATCGTAATGTGTTGTGACTTTCCGGTCGCTTTATCTTTAGCAGAAACGTTCAGAATTCCGTTTGCATCAATGTCAAAAGAAACTTCGACTTGCGGAATTCCTCTTGGAGCCGGCGGAATTCCATCAAGAATAAATCGGCCCAACGATTTGCTGTCAGTTGCCATTTCCCGCTCTCCTTGAAGTACATGAATCTCAACCGAAGTTTGATTATCAGCTGCCGTCGAGAAAACTTGAGATGCCGAAGTTGGGATTGTGGTGTTCCTCTCGATTAACTTCGTCATCACTCCACCTAGCGTTTCAATACCAAGTGATAGAGGCGTTACGTCCAGAAGAAGAACGTCTTTTACCTCTCCGCCTAAAACTCCAGCCTGAATTGCAGCCCCAATCGCTACTACCTCATCAGGATTAACGCCTTTCAACGGTTCTTTCCCAAAGAATTCTTTTACCGTTGTCTGAACGAGTGGCATTCTTGTCATCCCGCCAACGAGAATTATTTCATTTACCTCACTCTTTGAAAGACCGGCATCCTTTAGAGCGGCCTCACAAGGCTTAAGAGTCGCTCGGACAAGATCACCAACTAGAGATTCTAATTTTGCTCGTGAAAGCTTCATCGTTAGGTGTTTTGGCCCTGAAGCATCA
>CAZAFQ010000091.1:0-2789 GCA_964484885.1 uncultured Candidatus Saccharibacteria bacterium
CAAAAAGTCCAACAGCCGTCATCCCCGCGACTAACGCCTGCCCCGTACTTGATACGGGAGCGGGGACCGATATATAACTGAAAAGACTGGATTCCCGCCTTCGCGGGAATGACATTTTCGGGACTTTTCACTAGGCTAGTGCCCATCCAGAAACGAGAAATTTTGGACAAGGTCAAGGAACGCGAAGATTGTAACCACAGGAATACATTGAAGTATTTCGAGGATTACAATCTGAGTGTGACGCAGAGATTGTTCAAAAGGGCCGTTTCTGGATGGGCACTATCTAGCGCGACTTTACTACAAAAAACACTGCAAAGCATCTAATAATTTCAAAAAACTCAATCAAATTAATGCATTACAAAATTTCGCTAAGGCTAAAAAGTGTATACACTAATAATGTGCAATGAAGTTTTATTTTAAAACAAGATATCAGCAAATAAAACGCTTTATTTACTGCTTAATCACATTTTTATATTGACAAAATAGAGGAAAGAACTTATATGTATACACTAATATGGCAACACTTCAAAAACGCATATCCAAAGGCCATGCTTACTGGAGTATCGTCGAGTCCAGACGTGTCAACGGCAAGCCCAGGCCTGTTATCCTGGCTTATCTTGGCCGGGCCGAAGACCTGCTTAAGCGGCTTAAGGAAGGCATCCCTCATAAAGTAAAAAGTTATAGTCATGGTTCTGTAGCTGCATTACTTAAAATTGCAGAAGAATTAAGAGTGGTGGAAACAATTAACAAACATCTTCCTGAACACTGTAAAACAATCCGCAATGGGTTCACTGTAGGCGGTTCCTTGCTATTAGCTGCCATTGGCAGAGCCTGCAGGCCTACCAGCAAAGACAATTGGTATCAAGGTTTTGCCTGTCATACCAGTTTGTCTCTTCTGTTGAAAATGTCTCTTTCCAAACTCGACAGTCAGCATTTCTGGGATCAGATGGACGTTGTTCCTTCTTCTGCTATTTCTAAAATTGAAGAAGATCTGATTCAGTCTGTAACGGAAATTGAAAGGGTCAAACCCGGAATTCTGCTTTGCGACATGAGCAATTTTTTTACTTACATAGCCTCTGACAACTTGCGATGCAGTCTTGCTCAAAGGGGCAAGAACAAGCAAAAGCGGATTGATCTCAGACAACTTGGGATTCTGCTTTTAGTTACAAGAGAACATCATCTCCCGCTTCTTCACAGCATCTATCAGGGAAATCTTCAAGACAGGACTGTTTTCAAAGAACATTTCGAATCAATAGTCAAGCGATTCAAGGCGGTCTATGGATCTTTGGAAGAGGTTACCCTTGTTTTCGATCAGGGAAATAATTCCAAGAAAATGCTCGGTGAAGTTGATAATGCCATCCACTTCGTTGGAGCAGTATCTCCATTCCATAACAAGACTTTACTGGATGAAGCAAATCAATCAATGGTCGAAATCAATGTTTCCCGGAAAAAAATTCAGACATATCATACGAGGACATTAATTTGGGATCTTGATCTTACCACTGTAGTCTATATTTCGGAAACCCTTCGAAAAGGACAAATCAGGGGCATTGAACAGAATATCAAAAAGCTTTTTTCCCAGTTAAACGAATTGAAAGAAAAAGTCAGCATCCCAACCCAAAGGGGACCAAAGAGAAACAGGGAGACCCTCGATAAAAAGATAGAAAAACTGGTCTGTTCTCTTAAGCTCAAGGACCTTGTCTCCTGGCAACTTTGTGAGCTTAGTGAGGATGCCTTTGACTTGGATTTCTGGATTGACCAGGAACAGTTTGATATCTTGAAAGAAAAATGGCTGGGACGGCGGATACTCATCACTAATCGACATGACTGGTCAACCGAAGAGATCATCATGGCGTATTGGGGTCAGGCTAACGTTGAATATGCATTCAAAAATCTGAAAAACCCCTTCCACTTGGCGGTTCGTCCACAGTATCATTGGACAGATCAAAAAATCGAAGTCCATGCTCTAATTTGTTTAATAGGATTCTTGCTGACGATGGTTCTCTATAAAAGGGTTGCAGAAAATACCGGATTCAAAGCATCTCCTCACAATCTCCTTGAAAGGCTCTCTGCTGTGCGTTTATCCACTTTCATAGAGAGACCTGAAAAGAAAAGCAAAGGACGATATAAAACCACTCAGAAAATTGAAGAGATAGACGACGAGGAAATACTCAATATAGTAAACAAACTCGGATTGTTGGACGATAAGTATAAGGTAAAAATACCGTTTAGTGTATACAAATAATTTATCGGCATTTAGCTGTTATTTCAATTCCTTATGCTTGTTTTTATGCTCTTGCGTAGTAAAGTCACGCTAGGCTATAAGCGGGCCGGTATTGCAGACGAGTTTACCAGACATACATATCAACCTTTAAATTCAGAGTTAAGCTCTTCCTGATCCCACTCCACACTAACTGCGCCATAACGGTTACATTCCAATAAAAATTTAACACGGGGTACTTTTGCCAGGCCTGCCGCCTGACCGGATGTAAGCCTTCCCATTTCAAATAACTTAACCGCCAGGGCGAATCTGGCCTCTTGTTCGAACACCTCGTGGCTCTGGTTCAGGACAGCCGGTATGGAATCAGGATATTCTATCTCTATCATTCTCATGATATCTCCCCTTTATTTTCAATAATTTTGAATTTCCTCTTGATTATATCAAAATTATATAAAAAGCATAATGTTTTATAAAAAAGACATCTTGAGAAAAAAAATAGCTCGGAGATTCATATTACCTAAAAATGCTAACGGCTAAAATCGGTAAAGAGTGTGGTGAATTACCGAAA
>CAZAFQ010000092.1:0-2752 GCA_964484885.1 uncultured Candidatus Saccharibacteria bacterium
CGTTTTGGTTATCGGCTATACGGACAATGATCTGATCGTGGCCGATCCGTGGTATGGGGATGAAGTTTATCTCCGGGCAAGATACGGCAATCAAGACCCGAAGGTTACGGTTTTAGGGGTTAGACTTTACGGTACAGTAGCGCCTTTGCCCGTTGGAACTGACTGGATTGCTGGAGTAAAAGCGGCTTTTGAGGCTGAAGGGTATGTTTATCCGTTAGCTTACCCGGAAACTGTCAAGATTTTACTGGAGGATCATAAGCGAGTGTTTGACCTTGATAAAATTATCTCTGAGCTTCGTGGCCAAGTAAGCTCTTTACAGGTTGAGAATAGAGGGCTTTTAGGAAAAGTTGACGACTGCAATCAGGATTGGCAGAAGAAAGAGGCCGCTTGGCTTTCGGAAAAGGAAACTTTGACAGTCAATAACAACGCTTTGATGACGGCGAATTTAGAGCTTGCGACTAAAAATACTGCTTTGCAAAAAGAGGTTAGCACTTTAGGCGATCAGTTGAAATTTGCTAGGGAAGAAAAGGGCAACTGGACGGCTTGGGATGTCGTTTTAGCTTTAGGCCGGGACTTAATTAACGGCCTAAAAAAGTATAGGATAGAGAAATGATAGAGGAATTACTTAAAAGCATAGCTCAAAACGGACTTTTGGGCGTTCTTTTGGTCATTTCTTTCGTGGCGATTTACTTTTTGTATTGTGAAACTAGAAAAGAGAGGGACGGGCGGTTGACGGACATGAAAGAACTTTTGCAAAAGGATGCTGATTTTCGGTCAGAGCTAAAACAACTGGTGATTAACATTTTAGATATGCTGAGAAGCGGAAAGGGACAATGATGTTTAAGAATTGTCTCAGAAAATTAGGTTTTCGTACTTCCGGCGGGGAGAAAACTGCCGTGAATGAAGTTCAACAGACCGTTAAGGAAGGTCGTGAGCAGGATATTAAATCTTTGAAGGATTTGAATAAGAGTATAAAGTTTTATTTAGAAAAGGGTGAGGTTGAGGTTGTAATTAAAAATGTTAGTGGGGTTATTAAGAAGATGGGGGATAAATAAATGATCTCTGCCTTTATTGTCATTATCCGGGTGGGCGCTCTCTTTTTTCTTTCCAGTTTGCTTTTTAGCCAACTGGTTAATCTTATCACTGTTAAAAGGGAAAACGGTCTTCAGGAAACGAGAATTGCTTTGCTCTTGCTTACACTGGCGGTCTGGGTGGATAACCTTCTTTTCTGTATAGGTAACTTTCACGCCATTTTTAACTTTTCGAATGGCAACGTCTGGATTAATCATGTTCAACTCTTGGTCGTGATTGTCAAGATTTTACTGCTTTATGCCGTTTTCCGGTTTCATCGACTATTCATAAAGCACGATTGAGGCAATTGCCTCAGTTATGATTAAATTGTTGTTGGTGGCTCTTGTTTTTGCCTTACTTTTAGGAGTTTTTGTCTTGATGGTCTGGTCGGAACACCGATTCTTAGACTCAAAAAAAAGAAAATTGCGTTAGTTATCAATCCTCACCCCTTTTTAGCCCTCTAAAGCGATTTAGGGGGCTTTTTTATTTCCCTCTTGACAAATATGTTATTTATGTTAGGATCAAAATATAGATAAATCAAATTAATACTTGACAAATCATTAAAACTATGTTAGGATACTCATATAACCAAAAAACAAACTTAAAAATGTTCTTTTACAAACTAATCGAGGGTTAATCCCTCACAAAAGCTGACACAATCCTTGACAGGGGGTTGGCAAAAGGATTTTTCTACCAAGAGCTACTAAACTAAGCATTGGAGAATGATTCTCAGCAAGTCAAGCAAATCCGGCGGGTGCCTTTGGGTATAAAGCGTTAAATGAGAGCAGTAACCCGGCTCTACAGCCCGCCACTAAAAAAGATGATCTATTTATATATATTCGTGATTTTAGCAATAATCGGTATTTCTTCTTACCTTGAGCAAGGTAAGGTTCAAACTGCCGGGAAAAAGGATCGGGTTCAGGCTCCGAGGAGAGCCAACGGTCAATTTAAGCGCAAAATTAAGGTTAAAGAGTTCGGAAAAGTGCAGGGTTATCTTTATATATAAATCAATGGACAAAAGAATCGTATCAATAATGGGAAGTACAGAATTTGATGAATGTCCGGTTTGTCACGGGATTCACGCCACCTATATCCCCGGACAAAAGACAATCAAATGTACTATGTGCGGGAAAAGATTAAAAATAAAGAAGGCAACAAAGAAATGAACGATATTTACCAAAAGAACTTTATTAAAATGGAAAAATTGGGAATCTTTAGGGTTGAAGATTATAAAAAGATTAAGTCAGAGGGATACATGGATTTTGTGATTGAGGTTATCGGAAAAGGGGAAAGCTGGGCCGATTATTCTTTGGCTCACTATTTTGAGCAAAACGGGGATTTAATGGCTGATCCGGAGATGGTGGTTAGAGTTTTCTCAAATACTAAGTCGGCTTACGCTTTAAGTTATAAATTAGACAGCTTGGGGGTTAACCAAGAGGTTTATATCGAGAGAAATAGCGAAAGATTGGTCAATGTAAGACTTAGAAAGCAACTTAATTCGTTTTTAGGAATGTGGTTAGGGAATCTAATTAGTCAAGGGTTTAGCGTGGGGGGAGGTGAGAGGGATGACTGAAAATAATGAATTTCGCAGAATGGTTGAGGCTTTAATTGAACTGAAAAAGAAATCGGAGAGCCTTACCAAGCAAGAGGTTATTCTTTATATTGACGGTATTCAGGACGG
>CAZAFQ010000093.1:0-2680 GCA_964484885.1 uncultured Candidatus Saccharibacteria bacterium
GATACTTTTTTCCATCTTCTTCCTTTCTGTCGGTTTTCCCGACTAAGATTAACTAGAAAGACAATACTCTACTAGTTTATCAATCGTTTTTTTGGCAATGATTGAATTTTCGATTGAGTGCTCTGTCTCATGATTATCCAATTGCTTTCTCGCTTCATTAGCTTTTTCGCCAAAAGTCTCTAAAAGTATTTCTTTTTCTTTTTCGATTTCTTCTTTTGAAGTCTTAATTTTTTCTTCTTGGGAAATCTTCGACAAAATTAGACCATACTTAACCCTTTTTTCTGCCTCGGGCCTCATCTCTCTCTCAATGTCTTTTTTTGTTTTCTTTTGCATTTCCAAATATTTTTCCAGGGTCAAGCCAGAATTCTTTAAATTGCTATCCGCCTCATCCATCATTTTTTGAATTTCTTGATGGATTAGGCCTTCCGGTATTTCCAATTCGACTTTTTCGGATATTCTTTTTAATATCTCTTCCTCTATTCTCCTGCGCTCTGAAGCCTCTTTCGTCTCTTTAATATTTTTTTCGGCGGCCTCTTGTAATTCCTTAATATTTTTAAATGGTCCAAGTTTTCTCGCAAAGTCATCTGTCAGCTCTGGCATGATCTTTTCTGATACAGAAATCATTTTTACCTTAAAGGTTACTTTCTGATTAGCCAAACTCTTCTCGTGGTAATCCGTGGGAAAGGTTACATCAAAGGTTTTTTCTTCATCTTTTTTCATTCCAACTAGATTATCTTCAAAGCCCGGAACAAACATCCCTTGACCGATAATCAGAGGATGATTTTTGCTGGTACCTCCTTGAATTGGAACATTATTTCTGACCCCTTCAAAATCTATTTCGACTCGATCGCCCTTCTTGGCTGCCCTTTCAATTGCCTTGAATTCAGCTGCCTGCTCTCTCAAGTTACCAATCAACTCTTCGATATCCTTATCACTAGCCTGAATTTTATTCTTTTTAATCTTAATTTTTTGATAGTCGGGTAAGATTATTTCCGGGATAATTTCAACCTCAGCCTCAAATTCTAAGCCTTCGGTTGGAACATATTTTATAACTCTGACCTCCGGTCTTCCCACACTGAAAATTTTTTCCTGAACTATGGCATCATAATAGGCCTTTGGCAGAACTTCATCTAAAACCTCAGCATAAAATTTGTCTTGACCGACTTCTCTCTCAACAATAAATTGCGGCGCCTTCCCCGGCCGAAACCCCGCAATTTTTAAGCCTTTTGCTAAACCTTGGTAGACTTTTTCAATATGCGGCACTAATTCTTTTACATCTAATTTAATCTTTAATTTAATCTTCGTTTTTGAGATTGCTTCTTTGGTGATTTGCATTATTTTTCCTATTTAAGTTTATAATTCAAGATTCTGGAGCCAAGTTTAATTATTTTCACGAAGAGCTCTATTAATCCCAGATTTATTTATGAGGCTATAAGATTATACGGTATTTGAGAGGATTTTTCAATTTAGAAAATTTGAAAAAAGATAAGGAATTCTGGAGTCTGAAATCAGGAGAGCTCTGATTGAAAATAAGGCAGAAAAATGTTAATATCACGGAGTGTGCCGCGGTGGCGGAATTGGTATACGCGCTAGCCTTAGGAGCTAGTGCCAGTAATGGCTTGGAGGTTCGAGTCCTCTCCGCGGCACCAAACTTTACTCCTAAAAAGAAGCCTTACTTGGTAGGACATATCAAAATCGTCTGTCAAGTTCAGTAATAAGTCGCAATTTAGAAAGATTAACATACTCACAATTTTGAATTAACTCGGATGCTTTTATTCTATTTAATCTTCTCAAGCTTCCTTTCTCCAATTAACTATAAATGTTTTCTAGAACAATTTTTTTATTCAAGACGAGTAACCCCTTGATATTTTTTTACTTTTTCCAAAAGTAGTGGGAGGTCCGCTAACTCAAACTTTGTCAAAACTTTTTTAGCTTCTTCTCTGGTCCTTTTGACTAATCCCGTATTCATCAAGTTTTTCATGTTAATATCAGGCAGTCCATGCTGTTGTGTTCCAATGACTTCACCGGGTCCTCTAATTTCCAGATCTTTTTCGGCAATTTCAAAACCGTTATTTGTTTTTGTAATTGCCGTCATTCTCTTTCTGGCAACCTCCGATTCATTATTGGAGAAAAGAAAACAATAAGATTGATGAGCACCTCGTCCGACCCGACCTCGAAATTGATGTAACTGGGCTAGTCCAAAACGGTCAGCACCTTCAATAACCATAATTGTGGCGTTTGGAACGTCTACACCAACTTCAACAAGCGATGTTGCAACAAGAACGTCTATTTTCCCTTTTAAAAATTCAGTCATTGTTGTTTCTTTCTGATCAATGGTCATCTTTCCGTGTAACATTGCCACCTTTGAATCTTTGAAAACAAAACTCGATAATTTTTCAAATTCTTGGGTGACACTCTTTACTTCTAATTTTTCACTGTCGTCAATTAAAGGGCAAATTACAAAAATTTGTCTTCCCTTTTTGATCTGTTGTCTAATAAATTCATAGGAATCTTCTTTTTTATCATTTGGAATCAGAAAGGTCGCCACTCTTTTCCTTGAAGGCGGCATCTCGTCAATTATTGAGATATCAAGATCCCCATAAATGCTAATCGCTAAAGTCCTCGGAATCGGAGTTGCTGACATCGACATAAAGTGAGGAACCCGTCCATCCTGTCCGGT
>CAZAFQ010000094.1:0-2664 GCA_964484885.1 uncultured Candidatus Saccharibacteria bacterium
GAAGTGGACACTATTAGCTAGGTAGTGCCGACGTTTCGACTAGCGTCCAAAGTCGGCATCCCGACCGAACGAAGTGAGCGTCGGGAGACACGAGATTCTGCCTGCCCGCCGAAGGTCGCCTCAAGCGACCGTAGGTGGGGCTCTTGGTAATCGGGGTTCTCCGCTACCTTAAATTAACAAAAAAAAGCGGATCCGCCTCTGGCGGTGACTCTCTGTTTCCGAGGTATGGATATATACTAAATATATTGTTTAGCGCCCGTTGCTGGGATGAAGAGATATAAGATTTTAACGAACATTGAGCGCGACAAGAGGAATAAGTGTGAATTACGAAAATCCAGATGGGAAATTTTGCGCATTTGGGAATCGGATTTGAAGAAAAATACAAAAAACCCTGGGGGAAAGTCGTCGACTTCTTGATTGATAAATGATAAAATATCAGTATAAGTATTTTTTATGCCCCGAACTAAAAAAATAAAAGTAATAGACCTTTTTTGTGGCATAGGCGGCCTTACCCATGGGCTCATCAAAGAGGGGCTGGATGTCGTCGCTGGAATCGATAACGATTCGAGCTGTAAATTCGGTTATGAATACAACAATCGGACCGTTTTTATCGGCAAGGATATACTTGAGATTTCGGCCAAAGATATCAATGGTCTTTTCGGTCCGCGAAAAAATACGATCAGGGTCTTGGCCGGTTGCGCTCCGTGTCAGCCGTTTTCGAAGTTGAATTTGAAAAAGATAACGAAAAAAGAGTTGGAGCCATTGGAAAAATTCGCTCAGTTGATTGAAGAAGTAAAACCCGATGTCGTATCCATGGAAAACGTCAGTGGCTTGGCCGATGTCAAAAAATATCCCATATTCAAGACTTTCATTGATACTTTGGAGAAAAATAGATACGAATATAAATACGAGATCGTCAATGTGTCGGAATATGGCGTCCCCCAGAATCGAAGGCGATTGGTTCTGCTCGCATCGAAGTTGGGGAATATAGAACTGATCAAGCGCACCCATAAGGATAAAAAAATAACAGTCAGAGACGTGATAAGCACTCTAGAGCCGATTAGGGATGGAGAAATCAGTGCGACTGATCCACTTCATCGTGCTAGGAAATTAAGCTCTCTGAATTTGAGACGCATAAAAGCGACGCCTCATGACGGAGGCAATTCCGATAGCTGGAGTAAAGACTTGGTGCTTGAATGTCATAGAAAAAAATCGGGCATGACCTATAGCAGTACCGTTTATGGTCGTATGAGTTGGGATAAGCCGGCACCTACCATGACCACTCAATGCATCGGTCTCGGGAATGGACGCTTCGGTCACCCAGAGCAAGATAGGGCGATAAGCCTTCGAGAAGCGGCCGTCTTTCAAACGTTTCCGGAAAATTATGAATTTTCCGATCCGCAAAATCCGATAATCACCGGGCATATAGCCAAATTCATCGGCAATGCGGTGCCTGTAAGACTTGGATCGGTCATCGGGAAGAGTATAAAGAAACACTTGAGTAAAAATTATGAAGGAAGAAGATAAGCCTTTTGAATTTGAGTTTTCTCTTGAGGTCCTCAATCATTTAGGAAGAGGTCTGTACAGAAGTTTTGCCACTGTTATCGCGGAAGCGGTTTCAAACGCCTGGGATGCTGAGGCAAAAGAAGTCAAAATCACCATCAACAAGAATGGTCTTATCGTTGAAGATAACGGAAAAGGTATGGACGCCAACGATTTCAGATATAAGTTTCTTAAAGTCGGGTATTCAAGAAGGCAGGATAAAACCAATAAATCGAAAAGGAATGTAATCGGTAGGAAAGGTATTGGAAAGTTGGCAATGTTGTCTATTTCCGAAAAAGTAACCATCGTCTCAAAGAAAGAAGGATCGGAAATTACCGGTGGGAAAATCAATAATCCGGAGTTGGATAAAGAGATTAGGAAGGATGGCAAGTATACTCTTGATAATTTGTCAAACCGAGATAAGCTCAGTCTTTTTGGCGCTTCTAATGCCAAGAAGACAGGTACGAAAATTATTTTTGAGAAAATAAAAACCAATATTAATAGTGAAGACATAATTCGTAAGTATCTTGCAACACAGTTCAATTTTGTTTTTAGCATGAAAAAGGGCGACTCGTTTGCTATCAAGGTAAACAATAAAACTGTGAGTATTAAAGACTTGCAGGAATTAAACGACAATACTCAATTCATATGGTATATCGGTAAAAAAGATAAAAGGTTTGGAGATAGATTCAAAAATCTTGATAAAGAAAAAGTTATTGAAAATACGAACTTCCTGTTTGAAGGTAAAACTATTGAGATTAAAGGGTTTGTTGCTTCCGTTAAGCGGTCAAATCAGCTGCTTCTTAGGGGTTCAAAGGGTGATTTCAAGGCAAGCGTTAATCTTTTTACAAATGGCAGACTAAGACAAGAAAATCTTTTCGAGGAAATCGCAAAGAAAACACTTACGGAAGAATATCTATATGGTGAAATTCATGTGGATGGTTTTGAAGATAGCAAGAACGATCGGTTCACTAGTTCACGCGAAGGCATAATCAAAGACGACCCTCTTTACCAAAAATTTTTGAAAGAACTTAATAAGATATTGGTTATTATCATTCAAGATTGGACTCCTTGGAGAAGAGAGCTTAAACAGGATGTAGACATTGATCAAGACTCAAGACC
>CAZAFQ010000095.1:0-2661 GCA_964484885.1 uncultured Candidatus Saccharibacteria bacterium
TACTTCTCCGAATTGTGGTTTAACACATACTCTATCGCTCTTTGGTCCCTATTTTTCACATTCTGCATAAGGGCATGACTGGCCACATCGCATATGTTCTCCCGCCCTATTCTTTCGGCCTCATTGGCTTTCCCTTTGAATTTCTCATCCGTTTTCTTCCAGCGATAATAAGTGGCTCTATCAATCCCAATTTTTAGGCAAGACAAATACACATTCCCGAACTTTCGGATTTCATCAAGGAGCTCTTTCTTTGTCTTGCCAGATATCATACTAATTTATCTTTATCGGCTTCTTGCCTGTTTCTTTCTCCCAGCGCTTTAGTATCACTTCGGTATAAACGGGAGATTTCTCCATAAGATAACACCTGCGGTTCATCTTGATTGAAGCCATAAGAGTCGATCCGCTTCCGCCGAATGGCTCAACGATAAGGTCTCCTCGCTTGGTTAGCACCTTGATATATGGAATTAATATCTCTATCGGTTTCGTCCCGAAGATAACTCCTTGTCCGGAAGACTTCTCGTCTGCCGAGACATGCTCGATAAAGTCCGTAGGACAGATTTTTTTGCCTTTTTCGTAGGATTCCCAATGAGGTTTGCCTCCTATGGCATACAAGGCTGTTTCATATTCGCTTTCGAGAAGCTCTCCCTCGTCTTCGTTGTTAAGTTCTAATTCCTCAGATGCTCCAACCATGGCTATATCGTGCTTGTTGAAAAACCTGTATTTAGCTGAGAACCCTTGGACTCGATTCTTTAAATGCCAGACGATCATATTCTTCACCTTCCAGTACTTTTCCATCTCATTCCAGATGGTCCGGATATTCTTCCAGTTTTCGTAGACGATAATCGCAAAGTTTTCTTTAGCAACCTTGCTGATATTACCCATCCATAGCTCGGTGAAGTTGTCCGGTAAAACATCAGTCTCTAAATACCTTCTATTCTTCTTTGCGCCAAAGCCAGTAGTTACTCCATCTTTTTGTTTTGTCTTGCCCTTAAGGTAATCCAAAATATACGGAGGATCCGTGAAACACATATCGGCCTTCTCGCCGTTCATAAGCTTCAGTATGTCTGCTTCAATGGTTGAGTCTCCGCATAGTAATCTTGAACCATCTAACTCGTAGATATCTCCTTTTTGAACAGTAATATTTTGGATACCTAATTTATCCAATTCTTTTTTGAGATCGAATTGCTCAATGTTTTCTTCTGCAGGAAAAATTTGGTCTAAATCTTGGCTATCAAATCCCACGTCAGCAAGGAAGGCTTCATCGAATTCAGCTAAGAGGTCTAGACTAAATTCTCCAGTATTTTTGTTTAAGCGAAGATTAAGTTCTTTCTCTTTATTTATGTCTGCTATTTGAACGAAAACGACTGGCATAGTCGTCATGCCCATTTCTTTAGCTACCTCGACTCTGAAGTGGCCTCCGATAATTACATTCTTTCTCTCTGGCACGCTGTTACAAATCACTGGGTCAACCATACCGAATCGCTTGATGGATTCTTTAAGCTGATCAGCCTGTTCTTTAGAATGCTTGCGTGATTGATATTCGGATACTCGAAGCTCGTTAATCGGAACTTCAACGATATGTATGCTTTCTTTTGTCATATTGTTTTTATTAGTTATTATTTCGACTTCTACTCCAATCCTACGATTCGATACCCGTCCCTCGTAAATAGACCAATAAATACAAAAACAGCCGATTTTATCAGCTGTTTTTACGAGTTATCCACTCTACCTATGGAGTACCTTACTCTTTTATTAGTTCGTAGCGTTCGTTAATTTTATATCCCAATGGTTGTTTTGATTGGATAAGGTTCGCAGTTAATCCTAGGCCACTCTTTATTTGTGCATTTAATTTCCCGATAGCCTTTCTCAAGGATTCATTGTTTTTAGATCCTACCTTAAAACAAATGTCTTCCGTCAATTGATATTCAGAATTCAACAACATCAATATGTTAAATAATTGTTCCGATCTCATGGGATAACAATGCCTTTCTTTCGGCTCTATATACAAATCCTTATCTTTAGATAAAAAAATAGTTGTTTTATTTATTGAGCCCCGTTTATCATTCTTAAAACATTCCTTCATTTTTCTTCCAATCATTTCCTCCATACTGGAATATTGATCTATCATCTCTTCGATCTTCTGTCTCTCAGCTCTATCAATTTCTTTATTTAAATTTAAACCACTTAATATTTTGTTCTTATCAAAACCAAAAAGTTCTTTTAATTTTATAACTTCCTCAATGCTCGGTTTTTCTTCGTCTAAAATAGTTTTAAACTTCTTTCCTATTTCTTCCGCTATCTCTTTTGAAAACCTGCCTAAAATCTCCTTTTTGGTTTTATAGGTTTTCTTATAGATCCTCATTACAGCGAGCTGGGTTTTAAAAAGCTCCATAGATGCCTTGCTTTTAAGCTTTTCTATATCTTTAGTTTTTCCTTTATTCGCCGCCATATATTCCGTATATTACCACTTTTCCCAGTTTCTTAAGGACTGTCTCATTTGTCGCATTTTGGGAAATTAGACCACGACCCATATGCCTTAACGAGACCGTCTCTTTCGGGCTAAAATGGCCTTACAGGGCTTGAACGCACGGGTACCTAACCCGAATACACCGCATAATATATTATCGGTAGCTCTTATGGATGATTTTGAGTTATTAAAAA
>CAZAFQ010000096.1:0-2645 GCA_964484885.1 uncultured Candidatus Saccharibacteria bacterium
CTGTTGGAACTTGATCAAAATCCAAAATGACTTTTTTGAATTTATCCAAACCGACTGTAACTCTTCTTGCCTGCGATCTTGATACATGCACTGTTCCCATTTGATATAGTTTAATGCTGATTTCAGTTTTATCAAAAGCATAACTCCCAGGTTCAGATTGAAAGGCTTTAAAAACATCATTTAAGTGTCGTTCAGAATTAAGATTAATCTTAAAAGTGACCTCTGTTCCTTTCAAATTACGACCAGGCTCAACAAAAATATCATCTATCTCGTTATCAATTCTTAAGAGGTAACTAAGGCTTTCTTCGGTAAAAACATCAGCTATCTTTGATGTAAAAAAGATTCCTTCTCCTGAGTGTGATTTCGGCTCTGTTGTTACTTTTCCCTTCAATAGATCTTGTATAGCCTCAATTTCATTTCCTAAATGTTTTTTTTGCATAATATTTCTGAAAATTCCAATACCAAAATCTTTAATTTTAAACATTAGATAACCTTCAACTTTTCCCACCTCTATTTCAATATGTGAAGACTGAGAGTGTTCAATTGCGTTATTAAGCATTTCTGAAAAGGCATAATCAAAAATACTCTTTACATTGTCTTTTAGGGTAGATAAGAAGGGAGCTTGTGCAAAAAGTGATTCTAGAATCTCATGTTCTTGCAGATTTTTATTTCTTATTCTTTTTTTTATTTTTTCATAAAGAAATTCAGACTTTTCTGGTAAAGAATAATAAACATAAGCGCCTGAACCTGCTTTAACAAGTTGCTTTTGAGCTGCCATACGACTGATCGTATTACTTATATAAATTCTAGATAGCCCCAGTGCCTTTACAAGATCTGATGTTCGGAACTTATTCTTCTTCTTGGCATATTTAATTATTTTATCTTCTATATTCATGGACGCACATTAGCATGAATATAGGTTAGTGTAAAGTATTTTTTGCTAGTGTAATGTTCAGTGTAATGATATAAAGATACATTGTAGGTTTTAGTGTAAGAAATCCTATTGGAAATAATTGGTTCTAGCTTACTTACTTGGGGCAAAATGAAAAAGACGATTTTACTATGAAATTCGTCTGTTTTTATACTTAGGAGTTTTTATTCCAAATAGCGTATATTGGTAAGCCGCTTAGCACAGGGATTTAGAGGATTTTTAGGAAGTCTAAAAATAAAAATATTTTTTTCTTTTTTGAAGCCTTATCTTCATGTTCTTGTAGTATTCCCTTTTCCTGAAGGTTCTTGATCAATCTTAATGCTGTCGCCCTTCCAAACCCCATCTCTTTTGTTATATCGGAAGTTGAGAAGACGGGCATATTGAAGATAAAGTCTAATAATTTTGAGCAATACGGAGATTTCATATTTTGAGTCCTATTTTCTATCTCAGAACGGAGTTGCATAATTTGATCTATATGCTTTTGGGTTTCTTCTGCTTGTGCCGTGACAGCCTTCAGAAAAAATCTTAGCCAAGACTCATATTTGTTTGTTAGATCTACCTGATGTAAAGATTTTATATATTTTTGGCGATGAGCGTCGAAATACCCGCTTAAATATAAGATTGGCTGGTAAAGCATTTTATTCTTGTAAAGATAGAGTGGAATAATCAGTCTGCCGATTCTGCCATTCCCATCTTTAAAAGGATGAATGGCCTCGAATTGGTAGTGTAGAACCCCTGTTTTGATAAGAGGAGCCGACTTATCGTTTATCAGATAACTTTCAAGGTTCTCCATATACTCAAGGATATGAAGAGGATTGACAGGTACGTAAGTAGCTTGATTAATATCCTCTCCTCTTTTCCCAATCCAAACTTGATCTTTGCGAAACGATCCTGGATCTAATTTTTCGCCCCTCACTCCTTTTAGAAGGATACTATGAAGTTCCTTTATAAAAGAAAGATTGAAATTTCTCTTTTCCAGAGCACCAAGAGCCCAGAGCGTGGCTTTTCTATAATTTGCAACCTCAAGGGTATCAGAATATTTTGCCCCTTCTCCCGCTTCAAAAAGCATTACATCAGAAAGGGTGCTTCTTGTTCCCTCGATCTTAGAACTAATAGTAGCCTCTTTTGTAACCATGGGAGCAACGAGCAAGAATGGATTTGGAAGCTTTTTCTGCGACTCATCCAGCCTGCCTAAGGCATAAGAAGCCTCAGCCCATTCTTCAGCAAATGAACCGTAATCTAGATTAACTGGTAATTTTGTTAGCTTTGCAGGCTTACTCATACATGATACATATTAATGTTTTTGTATCATAATGTCAAGTTTATGATACATCTTTAAGAAAATGTATCACGGTATGCCTTATAGTTCTATCCCTGCTAGGATTAAAATAAAAATAGACGATTTTTGTTAGTTTTCGTCTATTATTTTTCGTATTTGAAATTTTAGCTCCATCATGCGTATAGTGGCGAGCTTGGGCGGACGATTTTAGAGCTATTTAGACTTTCTTTGAATATATTCTCTTATCATTTCTTGCTGTTCAAGATTATAGGCAGACCAAGGATTATTTCCAAAACGACATTTAATAACTGGTCCCAAAGACTCGTCTAAGTCTTTGATAGCTTTCCGGACTACAACATGAAGAACCCCAAACTTTTCAGCCATTCCTGTTATATTAAGTTCTCCGTTTCTTGGTTCTTCGGCGAAATAACCTTC
>CAZAFQ010000097.1:0-2629 GCA_964484885.1 uncultured Candidatus Saccharibacteria bacterium
TGGAAGAATTCATCCAGCGAGCTTTTAAGAAATAAAAGCGAAGCTGAAGATGAGATTTATCTCATCGCCTAAATTGAAATAAAACAAGGCGATGAAGGCAAGCCTTCATCTTTATCTTCATTTTAATTATAATCAAAATTTGATGATTAATTTTCAAAAAGTCAGCAAAATTTATCCGCCCAATGCCATAGCCCTGGAAAACGTTTCCTTTGACATTGAACCCAAGGAATTCGTTTGTCTGGTGGGCAGATCGGGCTCGGGAAAAACGACTTTATTGAAATTAATGATTGCCGAGGAGAAGCCCAGCTCTGGCCGGATATTTTTTGACGATTGCGATATTCAAAAGATAAAAGCCAAGGATTTACCTATTTTAAGAAGGAAAATCGGCGCTGTTTTTCAGGATTACAGGCTCTTGCCCTTCAAGACAGCTTATGAGAATATAGCTTATGCCATGGAAGTGGTGGGCGCTCCTGAATCAGCCATTGCCAGAGACGTCAAAGAAGTGCTGGATATTGTTGGTTTAACCAATAAGGCGCATAATTTTCCAGCTCAGTTATCAGGCGGGGAAAGGCAGAGAGTGGCCATTGCCAGGGCTTTAATTCATAGGCCCGAGGTAATTTTGGCCGATGAACCGACCGGGAATTTGGATCCTTACAATACTTTGGACATTATCCGTTTGCTTTTAAGGATTAACGAATTTGGAACGACGGTTATCTTATCCACCCATAACAGAGATGTTATCAATTCTCTGGGAAAAAGAACTATAACTTTAGGGGATGGCAAGATCGTTAGAGATGAAAAAGTAGGCAGATTTATTTTATAAAAACATGTTTATTTTAATTAAAAGAATATTTCGTTCAGGCTGGCAGGGCATTACCAGGGAAGGCGGTATCATTCTGGCCAATGTTTTTGTCATGGCTTTGGCTATTTCTGTCATTACTTCCTTGTTCTTTTTTCAGGAAATCAGCAGGTTTTTGATTGACAGTTTGCAGGAAAGAGTGGATGTGTCTGTTTATTTCAAATACGAGGCGGCTGAGGAAGATATGGCCGAAGTTAGACAGGCTTTATCAGCCATTCCGCAGGTCAAAGAGGTAAATTACATTTCCAAGGAAGAAGCTTTGGAAAACTTTACTGTCAGGCATGAGCAGGATGCGGTTTTAATGGAATCTTTGACCGAGGTGGGGGCTAATCCTTTTTTGGCTTCTTTGGGGGTTAAAGCTTTTCAGGCCAGCCAGTATGAGTCGGTGGTCAGCTTCTTGGAAGATTCGGAATATAATCATTTGATTGAAAAGATAGATTATTATGAGAGAAAGCCGGTGATTGAAAGCGTTTACAACGCTACGGCTAATTTTAATAGAATAGGCTTGATCTTTTCTATTATTCTTGTTTTAATTGCCGTGGCTATAACCTTCAATACCGTCAAACTATCCATTCACAGTTCCAGGGAGGAGATGAAGATTCAAAAATTAGTGGGCGCTTCCAACTTGTTTGTCCGGGGTCCGTTTTTAGCTCAGGGGGTTATTTGCGGGTTCTTGGCCGCTGTTTTCTGCCTGGTGTTCTTTTTCTTGTTATTGTGGGGGATTGACTCAAGAGTGGAAATGTTTTTTCCCGGATTGGGATTGTTTGCTTTTTTTCAGGCTAATATCTGGACCATAGTTATTATTCAATTAGGCGGAGGGTTATTGTTGGGATTCTTTTCCAGCTTGATAGCGGTTAGGAGGTATCTTAAGGTTTAGTCATTGCGGGATCTGCTAATGGTAGTATTTTTAAGGGACTGATGTTATGATTTAAGAATGAATAAGCGTTTTTCGTTATTGGCTAATCTCTTACCTAAAAACGATCCTAGGTATAAAAAATGGCGGAAGAGTTTAAATAAAAGACCGGCAACGTGGAGTAAGGGCTATACGAAAGAAACCCATCCAAGCATTGCTAGGATGGTAAGAACATTCAAAAAGAAAAAGATTGATAATTTCTCGGAATGGCGCAAAGAAATGAAAAAACTCGGCAAAATCAAGTCAAATTACCTTTCTTTCGAACGAAACGGAGATTTGGCTGAATTGATCGGAGCGATCCTCGGAGATGGAAATATTTTTAAATTTCCGCGGACAGAAGCTTTAACTATTGCCAGTAACGCTAAAAATGTTGGTTTTGTGCGAAGATATTCTTTGCTTGTTGAAAAAGTTTTTTCTAAAAAGCCAACGCTTAATAAACCTTACGATGGTTGTGTGAAAATCAGATTGTACGAAAAAAATATTAGCCAGAGACTGAATATTCCGATGGGCAGTAGAAAAAATAGAAAGATAGGGGTTCCTTCTTGGATATCTAAGAACAGAGAATATCTGATAAGATATTTGAGGGGTTTATATGAGGCGGAGGGAAGTTTCTGCGTTCATCGACCGACATACACCTATAAGTTTTTGTTTAGCAATAAAAATGAGTCATTACTTAATAATGTCTATCGGTCGTTGAAAAAATTAGGGTTTCATCCTCATGCAAGCAAATATCAGATTCAAGTTTCCAGAAAAGAGGAAGTTTATGGGGTTAAAGATTTAATAAAGTTTAGACAGTATTAGTTATTGGGAGGTCATCTAGTGGTAGGATACAGGTCTCTGGAACCTGGCACGATGGT
>CAZAFQ010000098.1:0-2549 GCA_964484885.1 uncultured Candidatus Saccharibacteria bacterium
ACGAAGTGGAGGAATTGAGGTAATAGGGTTATAATAATTTAATTAACAGGGAGGAAAAAAGAACATGAAAACAGATGAAATAAGCAACAATCAGGACGTAATTGACAGCAGGGATATTATTGCAAGGATTGAGGAATTAGAATCAGAGCAAACCGATTTACAAGACACTTTGGAAGAGGCTAAAGAGGAGTTGGAATCGTTGGATGAAGAAGAAACAAATCAAAAAAGAATGGAAATGGAAAGCGCAGCAAGAGAAGCTGAACAGGCACTTAAAGAATTCAACGATGATTACGGCGAAGAACTAAAAGTATTAAAAAGTATTGCCGATGAATGCGAGGGTTATGGCGATTGGAGCTATGGCGAAATATTAATCAATGAAGAACATTTTGAAGATTATGCCCGCGAATTGGCCGAAGACATCGGGGCGATCCCAAAAGATAGCAAATGGCCTTGTACCTGTATAGACTGGGAACAGGCCGCCGAAGAATTAAAAGCCGATTATACCAGTGTTGATTTTAACGGCACTACTTATTACATGAGAACATAAAAGAACGAATAAGGGAGGGTAGAAACATGAAAACAAGCAATAAGAAACAAGAAGAAGATCACGGCAAACAACAGGCGAAAGCACAAATTAAAAGCATTATTGAAATGATTGACACGCTGAATAAAGCAATCAACTCTGAAAATTGCAATGAGCAAGACGAAGCACAAGAAGCAATTCAAAACGACCCATTAAGCGTTGAGGTAAGAAGTGGCTGGCATAGTGTCGGCTCAACATATCCACCTGAAGAATTTTGTATTTTGCTTTGTTGGGGTGGTCCGGCCTGTAGGATTATTGGGGATTTATCAGAACACGCACAGCCGGAAAAGCCACGCCTTGAATATCAAGATTGGGGTACAAATTGGACTGAATACCCATTGACAAGTGAAGAAGAAGAAGCACTACAGGCCTATTGCGAACAGTTTTATTTTGAAGAGTAGACGGAGCGATTGGGGTTTTGAAATAACAATTTAACTTAGGAGGATTAATCTATGGCATTAATAACCGCGTTTATCGTCCTGATTATTTTTCTCTTTGTCTGCCATGAAATAGGGAAGGGAGATAAAAAGTAATGAACACGCACAGGGTAAATATTGAAATTGACGAGAGGATTTGGAAACGTTTCCGGCAAATGGCTATTGCAGAAAATACCAAAACACATATACTCTTTAACGAGGGGCTGGCTACGTTTCTGAAGTGGATGCAAAGAGCAGAGATTGAAGAAAGAAAAGAGGCCGGGAAAGTGCAAGAGGTTACAAGTTTACAAATTGAGCAGTTAGAAACTCAACGGATCATTGAATCCTGGCGCCGGGAGCAAATCAAGTACGAAAAAGAGCAGTATTGGAAGCGGAAAAAGGCGGAGGAATCTTTGGTTGAGGGCAGACAATATCGGCGCGGGAAGTATAGACGAGCCGGAAGGGAGGATGAAAGATTATGAAACGTTAATGATTTGAACAGGTTAAAACATACAGGTTGATTAAGCAAAGGGGGGAGTAGAAATATTCCCCCTTTTTTATGGCTCTAAGAGAAGTTTAAACAATTTTATTGTCTGCCCCTGTCCCATTGGATTACTTTTTATGATTAACTCTGGATTTCAATCCCTAGAGCATGGCAATCAGAAAATTTGCCTATTCTGGGGTTACATCAAGATCCTTTTTGTACGGTCTATATTCAAACAGGGGACAATTTGGCACTTTGCAATCCTTACGACCATCGACAAAATATCCCATACAGTCATAACATTTTGCATCCATAGCATCCTTACGACCGATTTTCTTCCCTTCGAGATGTTTGATAAGAGATTTTTTGCCAAGACTTAGTTTACCGTTCTTTTCAATCATTTCGATTAATTCTGAATTTTTCATAATTATTTCTCCTTTACTTAATCCTATAATAAATAAACAATTTTGTCAACAGGGAGGAACTCCGGCCGGATATTCTTCCAACAGGGAGGGCTATTCCCATACTACCCCTTGTTTCCACCACTCAGGCAAGTAGCTGGGTTTTTGCAAGTATACCCGATTAAATTGTGCATCAAGAATATAAGTTTCGCAAAAATCGTCTTTACTCCTGACTCCACGACCACACATCTGGAGCACGGTTGTCAGCATGGTAGCAGCATACCATTCAGAACCTAACTTTGAACTGTAAACTCTGGCGGCAACGATCTTGTCACCCAGATATAAAAACGGTGCTTTCGCAATTATAATAAACCGGCATAAATCCATCGACAAGCTAACACCGCGCTCCATACTGGGAGATATTAACACCAGTGGATCTTTGGACTCCATGAAGAATTCCAACTTGTCCTGCCGGTTGGCCGAGTCATGGATAATTAACCTATCTGAATCAATCCCACGGTAAATCTCATTGGCTAACTTAAAACTCACTGCATGGATTAAGCCCTTTACATCAGGATTGCTTTTTATGATTTCATCAATCCGGGCAATCAGCTTTGGCGTTTCCTCTGCCATGGTTTTGCCGGTGAGATTGGCCGTTTCTTCGA
>CAZAFQ010000099.1:0-2500 GCA_964484885.1 uncultured Candidatus Saccharibacteria bacterium
CAATTTGTTTTGCCGTCAGTAAACCTACAACGAGAGAGATATTTGCCGCATCTTTTCCGGACAGAGTCGTTCATCATCTTTTGATCAGGGAACTGCTGGCAATAGGAGAAAGACAATTTATTTTTGATTCTTTTGCTTGCCGTAAAGAAAAGGGGACTCATAAAGCAGTAAAAAGATTGAGAAGCTTTATGAGAAAAGCGACAGGGAACACATCCGCCCAAGCTTTATTTCTGCAGCTTGATATTGCTGGTTTCTTTATGAATATTGACCACAATACATTATATAAAAACCTAGAAAAAACAATAATAAAACAAAAAAAATCAAAATCCTGGAAGCAAGATGTTTTGTGGCTGTCAAGGGTTATAATATTTCCAAAGCCGACAGCAAATTATGTTGCCAAAGGCAATATGTCTCTTCTTAAATCGATACCTCATAGGAAATCTTTGTTTCATTCCGGTGCCCAGAAAGGTCTTCCAATCGGTAACTACACTTCTCAATTCTTTGCCAACCTTTATTTAAATGAACTGGATCATTTTATAAAACGGAAATTAAAATGCAGTTATTATATTCGATATGTTGACGATCTAATTTTAATCGCCGAAGATAAAATGGAATTAAAACGCTGGGAGTCTAAAATACAAGGTTTTTTATCTGAGTATTTAAGCATGGATTTGAATTTGTCAAAGACGCAAACCGGTTCGGTTTTTAGTGGCGTTGATTTTCTGGGATATATAGTCAAACCATCCTGCATTTTGGTTAGAAGAAGGGTTGTAGGCAGGCTAAAAGAAAAGCTATTTTATACTAATAAAAAAAGGTGCCCCGATGATAGGAAGGCTTTGAGTACGGTCAACTCTTATTATGGTCACTTTATTCACGCTAATAGTTTCAATTTGAGAAGGAACATTTACCAAAATCATTTAGGAAAGTTGAGGTTTAATCTTATTCAAAAAAATAACTTCTCGTCAGTAAGAGAGAAAATAAAAAGATAACCAGATTAAAAAAGCAAATAACCAGATAAAATAAGCAGATAATCAGATTAAAAAATAGAACAAGATGTTGTCGCAAATTATCTCCTCCACTCCACTAAACTGGATTAGTGGAGTGAATTTTTCTATCAGAAAACATGAAAGGAGTTTAATGAAAATGATAGATGTTTATTTTTTATAGAATCCGGTGGGGACGCCCTTGTATTTAATTTCTCTTCTGGGAGGTTTCCATTCTTTTTCTTCTTGAGGCTTTTCTTCCTGAACGGTTTTTCTGAAGCCGTATCCAATCTTCCCGCTAATTCTAGCGATAGTCGAATTGCTCAGCTTGGTTTCCTGCTTTATGTCCAGATATGATTTTCCTTGTTGGAGTAAAAGAAGGGCCTGATATCTTCTGGCAATGTCATTGATTTCTCTCGGAGTCAATATCCTATCGAAAACTTCTTCAATTTCTCCGGCAGTTTTGCATGATAATAATAATTTTATTACTTCCTCGACCTCTTTCTTATGCCATTCTAATCTTCTATTCATTTTTAGTCCTCTCTAGATTTAGTTTAATAAAAACTACTTTGATTTAACTATACTCCACTAATCCAGTTTAGTGGAGTTTAATTCTGAAATTTATTGAATGGGGTCGGTTTTAAATGATGTTTATGGTAAAATCATGCTATGAGGAAGGTGCTAAGAGCCAAAAATTTTAAATTAATTCAAAAGCAACCAGTTGCTGTTTGCTATTGGTTTCTGGGGATTTTTTTAGTTTTGTCTGTTTATTGTAGTCTGTTTGTTGTCGTTAACGCCCAAGAGGAGAAAATATTTTCTATTTCTCCGGCCGTTATTGAGGAAGAATTAGAAAATGGCGAAACAAAAGATTATCAGATTGATATCTATAATCTGACTGAAATTCCTCAGGCTGTTAAGGTATATGTAAATGACTTTACCGCCGAGAACTATTCAGGAGCTATGAAAATTATCAGATCTGAAAGCGCCAACTATTCAATATCAAAATGGGTTGACCTGAGTCGTTCTAACTTGCTGCTAGAGCCTGGACAAAAAGAAACTCTAGATTTTAGATTAAGCGTACCGAAAAATGCCGAGCCCGGTGGTTACTATGGGGTGATTTTCTTTGAACCGCTAGATTCGGCTGCTTTCGATGACGATTCATCCCTGGGAGTAGTCGGGAGGATGGGAGCCTTACTGGAGATAACAGTGGGGGGAGAAATAGTTGAGGCAGGGCAGGTGATGGGGGCGACTACCAATAAGGATTGTACCGGGGTCGGCTGTTCCTTTACGGCTCCCGGGTTTCTCGAGTACGGCCCGGTATCGTTCACTTTCGATTTTGAAAATACCGGAAATGTTCACGTGGGAGTATCGGGGAAGATAGAGATTTATAACATATTTCGGCAGAAAATTGCCGAGATTCCAATCGAAGAAAAGACGGTTCTTCCCGGGACTATTCGGACCTTTGAAGCGAAATGGATGAGGGAGCTGCTGACAGGAAGATACCGGGCGAACCTAAT
>CAZAFQ010000100.1:0-2483 GCA_964484885.1 uncultured Candidatus Saccharibacteria bacterium
AAGTCGCTAGCACAATTACATTTTTCTGTGCCTGAGACGAGTTTTCTTTTTTTATCATTTTCAGAAAATATTTCATTCCAAAAAAATAAAAAATCAATGCAAGCAGCAAAATTAAAATATGAGGAATGATAACTATATTCACATTAAAAACAAGGACTAATAGAATAAAAAATAAAATATCGGGGAGCCTTGGACTTTTCAGAATTTCAAGAATAGTTAATTTGAAATAGGCTGAAGCCAGTATCGTCGCTGTAATTATCGAGATTACAAAAAGCAACCAAAAAAGCCCCTTTTCAGCCGCTGCTAACCATAGAAAAAAGGATTCAAGAGTTAGGACCAATAAGATAAAATCACTTTTATATCTCGCTATTTTTGATAAGCTCATTACTTATCCCTTCCAACAACGATTGTAACATCATAGTTGGAGGTGCTTTGATTGTCAACTGAAACCGTAACTCCCAGTTCCTTTTCTAGCGCCGTAATTGTGGCTGGAACTGCCCCGGAATGATCAATTATCCGTGTTGTAAGAACTGTTTCAATGGCGTTATCAACATTACTGATCACAAAGCCCAGCTCCTCCAATTCTTCGGCTAAAGCCTTCGCTTTCCCGGCGACACCGCTTCCGTTCAAAACCTCGATAGAAGCTTTTTCGTCTTGTATCTTTGAAGCCGAAAAAATATTTTTTGCAAAATTTTGGATTTCCTTAAAATTTCCTGTTCTTGGAGAGAGCGTATACCCGGAAAGATTGCTGGCCACTAGTAATCCATCCGACCCATTGTCAAGCACCCTATTTATAATATTTCCCGAATCAAGGTCGCTCAACATTCTACCGAGAGCTTGAGCTTCATTCATTTTCATATCGGTATTGATGTGATCTCCCAAGATTCCTAAAATGTCATTTATTTTCTTGGGATTTGCCAGCGTATTTAGAGAAAAAAGCTTATTTTTTAAATCCAGGAGTACTTGTTGCTGCCTTCTTGCTCTGTCAAAATCAGAAGTAGTCTCCCTGCTTCTGCTATACTTCAGGGCGGATGCTCCATCCAAGTGTTGCTGTCCGGCCTTGACATAGAAAGTCTCGCCGGGATAAAGAGGATCATAAAGATCTTTTTCTACAAGGATGTCAACACCCCCGACAGCATCAATCAACTGTTCAAATCCCTCAAAATCAATTCTCACTGAATAATGAATCGGTAAATTTACAACGTTACTAACCGTTTCTTTTGCTAGAGTCATTCCGCCACCTGAATAATTATACTGCTCACCATAAGCGTTGGCGGCATTTATTTTATTATAACCATAACCGTCAATTTTAACGTATAAATCTCTGGGGATTGAAATCATTGCCACCTGTTTAGTTGAAGGCTTAACACTGATAAGCATAATGGTATCGGTAAGATTTGGTCCTTCGTGAGCCCCCCCACCCATTCCGAGAAGCAAAATGTTTATTCGATCTTCATTGACTCCCTTCAAATCTGTCGAAGTTATACCGAGAAGCTCAGGTAGGGAGCCCCCGCTTTGGAAAATATCCCGAACCGTATTATATGCCTTGAATCCGAAGAAGCAGCCAGAGATTAGAACAACAAGTGTCACAAATAAAAGAATCCTCTTTTTCCAGTTTCTTTTTTTCTTCTTATTGGCCTTTGCTTCTTTTTTTGATGTCTTTCCCTCATCTTTTTCGGGTTCGTCTAAATCGGATAAGATCTCATCAATTGATTTCTTTGTCATTAAAGCCTTTCAAGCACTAAAGTTATACAAAGATTATTATAGTAAAAAATACCTTGAACGCCAATATTTTTATTGTTAAACTGAACAGAGAATTATACTAAGTCAGTTAAATAAGGAAGAAAATGCAAATAAATTTTGAAGAAAGCAAATTGTTTTTGAAGGAGCTCATCAAAACAATCGTCTATCTCTCTGTTATTGTAGTTATCGTAAGATTTTTTATTTTACAACCATTCATCGTTAAGGGGATGTCAATGGAACCAACACTTGAAAACAGTAATTATTTGTTTGTGAATGAAATAACTTATCGCTTCAATGCCCCAGATCGAGGTGATGTAATTGTTTTCCGACATCCTGAAAATGCCTGTAATGATTTTATTAACAACAGTTGGCTCAATAAAACTTTTAGGCAGGGACCCTGTGTTAATTATATTAAAAGGATTATCGGCCTTCCGGGAGAAACGGTTATCATCAAAGATGGAACGGTTACAATTAAAAATTCAGAAAATCCGGAAGGATTTGTTTTGAATGAATCTTACATCCCTGAAGATATTAAGATTATTGGCGATCAATCGATTATTGTCGATAAGGATAACTATTTCGTTTTGGGGGACAACAGACTCCCGAATGCCAGTTCTGACTCACGAGAATGGGGAACTCTTCCTAAAAGAAACATCATCGGCAAAGCTTGGCTTCGGGTAATTCCACTCAATGAATTCGGATTCGTTAAGTCAGCTGATTACTAATTAGCCAGCAAAATA
>CAZAFQ010000101.1:0-2430 GCA_964484885.1 uncultured Candidatus Saccharibacteria bacterium
ATAATCCCCTCTTGTAAGGCAGCGGCAGCAATAAAAGGCTTAATTGAAGAACCAGAAGGATATTCTCCCGCAATCCCTTGAGGAAGTAATGGATTATCCGGATTATTAAGTAAATTTTCATAGTCGGCCTTGCTAATCCCTCGAGAAAAAAGATTATTATCATAGGTCGGAAGATCAATGTATGCTAATATTTCACCGCTGTTTGGATTCATTGCGATTGCCGTTGCTTTTGTTGCCTTTACTTTTTCCATTTGTTTTTGCATCTCTTCCGCCAACTTTTTTTCCAACTCAAAGTCGATTCCTAATATAATGCTCCGACCTAAGACCGGCTCTTCTTGACCTAAAAACTTGATTACTTTGCCGGTCGAATCCACCTCATATTGCTTTCCTCCGTCTTTCCCCCTCAATATTGACTCGTAAGATTTTTCCAATCCCGTCTTTCCAATATAATCCGTAAGGCTATAGAAACTTTTATTCGCCTTCAACTCCTCTTCGTTAATCCTTCCAACATATCCAAAGACATGAGCTAAAAGCCCATTATCTAAATATTCTCTTGTCGGATTTACGGATAAGGTAACGCCTTGAAGAGTTTTGGTAGAAATTATAAGAGATTCATCTTTTGTAATGTTTTCTTTAATTAGAAGGGGCTGAGTATAATCCTTTTCCTGTTTTAATAGTTTCTCATTTATTTCCTCCGGCGCCATTTTAAGAACGGCTGACAACTCGGCTAATAAAGAATTCTTTTCATTTTCAGCTGTTGGCAGATCATGTGGAATGATGGTAATTTCATAATTAGGAATATTCTGGACAAGCTTAGTTTTGTTTTGATCATAAATAATCCCTCTCGGGGCCCTTATTACTGTTTCCCTAATTCTGTTTCCCTCGGCTAAAGTAAGATTTATTTCACCCTGACTCAACTGAAGTAATGCAAGACGAGTTATTATTATGATTGAAAAAACTAGTGCTAAAAAAGCTAAAAAGATAAAAGGTCGATAGTTCCGTGCTCCCTCGATTGCTGGAGCTTCAGCATCTGCCGTAAGCAGACTAAAAATCCATTTCTCTGAATCAGTAGTCGAAGTATCAGCAACTTTCCATTTTTTGTTGCCTCTTTCAATCCCTACTAGTTTTTTAAAAAGTTTTTTATTTTTTTTCATCTGTTTATCTGCCTCTTTCTTCATAATGATTCTCCCAAGCGAATAGCTTGGATAGTATTGGAAAAAGAACAAAAGCAAGCGCAACCGTAATTAAAATCTGTCCGAGATAGAAATAACCAGCTCTTAAAGAGAAATCATGAGAAGCAATCCCAAGATACAGCCCATAAACAGAGTAGTAAACAAGAGCAGAAGAGGCCACAAATAACAAAGTATGACCTATCGAGAAAGAAACCCTCATGTCCTTGAAGATATTACCGACAAATGCGATAAGCATCATAATGCAAGTATTAATCCCAAAGGGCCCGCCTGATATAACATCCAGAATCAACCCCGCCCCAAAAGCAAAAAGATAAATCTCGTACTCGTGACGGTAAAGAGTAATTGAAAGAATAAAGATGAGAACCAGGTTGGGAACAAAACCAAAGAAATTAAGATGTCCTGCAGCAGAGCCCTGAAGATAGAACGCAAGGATAAATATAATGATGTTAATTATTATTGTCATTGGGATAATATAATCTGAACTCTTTCCAGCTTGGCAAAGTTTATGAAGGATCTTAGTGATGCCGTCTGAAAAATTGAGTTATTCTTTTTAGTTATTGACTCTACCTTTCCTATTAATAGCCCTTTTGGATATTGGCCACCGATGCCGCTGGTTACTACCGCATCTCCCTGCTTGACTTCGCTTTCAATTGGGATTTGAGTCATCACCAGTCCCAAACCGACCTGACCTTGAACAAGACCGGAAAGACTGGAATTACTAAAACTGGCAGGAATCGAAGAAAGAGGATCCGTAATAAGAACTATTTTTGAAGTCTTCTCATGGACTTCACTCACCTTCCCGACCAAAAACCCTTCATTTGTAACTACCATTTCCGTTTTCACTCCATCGGCTTTTCCTTTATTGATAGTGATGGTTTCTCGAATATTAGTTGGATCAAAAAAACTTATTTCGGCCGCTAAGGTTTGGAAGTTGCTGCCTTGCTTGAACCCCAGTTCTTTTTTTAAAGCTTCATTTTCTTTGACTTGCTCTTTCATTGCGGCAACTTGAGTCTCCAAGGCATTTACCCTGTCTTCGCACTGCTTGTTCTCTTTTTGAAGTTTACCGATATTACTCAGATTAGACAAAAAGCTTCCGATGCCGCTAGTCGAATTTGAAACTACAATTCCAATCGGTGAAAGAACTCTGGTTAATCCGGAGTCAACAGATGAAAAAGACCCCTTAGAACGAAAAAACATCAGAGTTAAAATTATAATAATTATGCATATAAATATAAGC
>CAZAFQ010000102.1:0-2418 GCA_964484885.1 uncultured Candidatus Saccharibacteria bacterium
CCTGGTCTCCCTAAAAAAGTGGAGTAATTGTGAAAAAATAATGCAAAAGCTACTGGTTTGCTTTTATATTCACCAATGATAACCTCAGCCATTTTTCTTTCAAATAGAGATTCCAATAACATTTCTTCTGTTGCTACAACTTCATTTGACATATTTTCATAAGCAGCCAAATCCTTAATAAATTCTAAAATCAATGGAACATCGTTTATCTCTGCAAATCTTAACCTCAAATCATCTATATTAGTTTCAATTAACATTTGTATACCTCCACTATATTAGTACATAAAGACATGCTATATTACTACAGCGAATCAATAATTATATTATACCAAAGCAAAAGATTATATCTACTTTTTATTCCTATATTGCTATGGACAATCAATAATAGCCACTGGCAACTTACCATTTGCTTTATAATACCTGACTTTGGTATCAGACATTAAAAATGGTGATACTTTAGTAAGAAAATGTAAAGCTGTTGCATTATTGCAACAGCTTTTTGAGTGTCTGCAAAACTTTAATTACAGCTTGCTATTGAAGAACGACTTGATTTGAGTGTCAGAAAGATAGTAATTAGTCAGTGGTAATGATAATGTATTTGAAAAATCATCTATAAAGTCGGAGTAGGTGGTCGTGTTAATATATTTGTTTTCGGTTCTGGTAACCTTAAAGCCCTTTATGAAGTCAAAAATTACCGAGGTTGAATATTTGTTTTCCAAAACCTTGAACTGGAGGATTCTTTCCAATAGAACGGTTAAATAACATATGAGAAAATGTCCCTTTATACTGTCTGTTTTTTGTAAATAAACAGGGCGTGCATCAAGGTCGGATTTCATTATTTTAAAGGATTCCTCTATTCTCCAGAGATTATGGTATGTATTATACATATCAAGGTCGGTCATGTCGGTTTCCGAGGTCACCAGAAGATTATAACCTGCAAACATTAAATCCTTGTCAATGGCATCCTGATTAATGCTTATCGTGGCTTTCTTACCTTTCATATCAGTAAAATTCACATACTTTCCTGTTTCACCATAGTCAGCCTTTTTTGCTTGGGACAAGGTCAATTCCTTTGCCTTTTCAACCATTCTGTTTATTTCATATCTTTTTTTTGCAGCAAGGGTGGGATTATATGTAAGCAGTCTCTTTTCCGTAAGGTTCACGGTAATTTTTTTCCCGTTATGCTCCACGACATATGGGAAACTGTCAATACAGGACTTATAAAGGTATAAAACCTTTCCATTATTGTCTTTCACCTCATGAAAATCCTGATCGAGCAGAACCCACACTTTTTCTTTTCCAGAAAGCCCCTTTACGGTTTTTGAAAACAGGTACCCGTCACCATTAGACTTTGAAAAGGCAATGTTCTGGGCACAATTAAGACCCTTATCTGCCACATGTATGGTCTTTCCGGTAATGTTATTTTGCCTTTTCAAATGGCTAATAACATCCCTAAGGACTGGTTTTTCGGATTCATTTCCGGGATACATCTTCATTCCAATGGGGATCTGATTGCTGTCCAATAAAAGGCCAAGGCCTAAGATTGGATCCGTACTGTTCTCCTTGCTAGGGCCCTTTTTCCTAAAGTCATCTTCCCTGTCAATTTCAAAGAAAAAATTTGTACAGTCAAAATAAGTTTTCGAAGTATCAATACCATAAAGACCTCCCACCTGTGCAGTAAATAATTCCACGAACTTTTCATAATTGCTTCCAAGAAAAGAGAGACCGTCAAGAAGCTGGTCATAAGAATAATCATAGGAATAATAAAGGTTGGGAATTACTTCGTGAAATGTCTTGCTCTTGCTGCACGGATGAACGCTCCTAGCATATATAAGGGATGAGAGCAGCTCATAAAGATCGTATTTGAAGTCATTCGTGAGCTTGAAATAATCAACGAGTCTTTTGATTTTCAACTTATCCATGATACATTTTAGGGGAAAGTAGCCCAGGTAAAGGATGGGGGACTTATCAGATATTTTTTTAACCCCAGCTAAAGCTTTTTCCTGATTCAGAACATCAACTTCCCTTTGAAAATGGGAAATAGGATCGTCAATTCCCTTCTCCCTCCAGGTTTCCACGGAGCCAAGAGATCTGTATGTTTTATGAGCAGTTCCCTTCTTAGCATGATTATAAAAACTTTCACAAATAGACAGGTATGTCCGTCCTTTAAGAATTGCTTTTTTCAAAAAGTATGCCATACGATTCCTCCTTAATATATCACCACTATCACCATTATTATATCATACAAAAAATAATTTTGCAATGCTTTTAAACATTAAAAAAAGCCTTGTTTATCAAGACTTTGAACGATTTTACTATCATCCTTATTCCTAAAGATTAATGGTGATAACTTCTAAAGACGGGGATTTCTGGTCGAAACATTCAGAAGCTTAATAGTATAGGTGAACAGAATCCGAA
>CAZAFQ010000103.1:0-2385 GCA_964484885.1 uncultured Candidatus Saccharibacteria bacterium
ACTTCCTTTACCCTGCTCAATAATATGATACTTTAAATTCTGTTGTTCTAATGCCTCTTCTACCTCTGTTAATTCTTTAAAGTCCCTCATACAAATTTCAAACTGTCTATCTTGATTACTACCCTTATGAGCATTACAAATCTCACACATTGTTTGATAATTAGAGACACAATCCTTCCCACCCTTTGCTTTAGGAACAATGTGATCCTTAGTCATAAGGTAGAATTTATCTCCTTCTTGACAATATAAATTAATATGAGCAGAGGGTTCTTGAGATGTAGATTTAAAGGAATCAAGACTCATAATATTCCCAACTCGCCCACATTTCACACAAGTCAAAGACTTCGTAAAACATTGAAGCCTTCCTGAACTTAAGTTCACAATAAAAGTTTGATCACCAACAGTGAATTCTTTCTTTGTATCCTCTCCTATCAGGGGTATAATTTCTTCAGGCAAAAAAGACTTCCAGTGAATATATCCCTTATGAGATACTTTCGGTAATTCAATTAAATCAACATTTTCTTTCATCATTTTCCTCTTAAAAAAGTTAATCTCAGAATACTTACTTTTATCAACTACTTTTTCTTGAGTTTTAAAAAAAATGAGTTCATCTGGTCGAAAGAAATGGAGCAGGGGGGAGTCGAACCCAACCGTCTCGACCTTTTCAGGGTCGCGCTAATCCTATCCTCAGCTACTGCTCCGAAATAATCTCCCTGCCAGAATCGAACTGGCTTCTCTGGTGTACGAAACCAGTGCATCACCATTTATGCTTAGGGAGACAGCCCTATTCCAGAATTGAACTGGAATTTCCATCGTACCAAGATGGTGTACTTCCATTGTACTAATAGGGCATTCGTGTCGATATATCTAATATGAAATCATTAATTATTTTAATGTGCAGACATCCATCTTTATACATAAAAATGATGAGAAGATTCTTTTGTTCTGGGACTAAACTGGACACTATTATTATGTCCGATCAGCCATTAGAAATAAAAGAAAATCACATCCTACATTATTCAGATGAAAAGATAATCCAAAATAACTTTCATAATTTCGATCATCTTTTTGAATATATTGGGAAACCTTCTGCTTGGGATAAAACAATTTATCATCTCTGCACTCAAGAACTAGAATATGATTACTTCTATTTGATTGAAGATGATGTCTTTTCTTCTGATTTCACTATTTTTATTAACTTTTTTGCAGAAATGGAAAAAATTGAAGCAGATCTTACTGCTTATCAACTCAAAAAAGCTGAAGAGACTGGACTGGGACATATATTAAAACGCTACCCATCATATGAAACAGACATCCCACTATGGACTTTTAATCCCTTATGTAGGCTAAGTAAAAGACTGGTGATAGAAATAAAAAAATACCATGATAAAAACCATCTTATCTATTTTCACGAAATAATGTTACCTACTTTATGTATGCAAAAAAACTTTAAAATAGTTACTTATCAAGATCATCCAACTCTTTCTAAATTTTTTGGATACTTTCATTACGATGTGAAATCAACACTTCCAAAAATAAAAGAAAATATTGTTCATCCTGTTAAAAATTTTGTCTAAGCGCTCCCAACAGGACTCGAACCTGCATGTGTCCATTTACTCTTTCAACGGTTTAGGAAACCGAGGAGATATGGAAGCAAAAATGGCGGGGGTGGGATTTGAACCCACGAGATCCTTGTGGGATCTAGGAGCTTATGAGACTCCTGAGCTGAACCAGACTACTCGACCCCGCTAATTGTAAGGGTGAGATTCGAACTCACATCTCCCTAGCCTAGAGGGAATGTTGCCACTTACACCACCTTACGTCACTTGAGTCAGCTTCACTCAAGTGTCTTCTCATCTCTTGTAGATTATTTGCGAGTCACTCTTGTCTAGAATTAAGTTACTCAATCTTTTATATTATTTGGACAAATAATCAAAGACTCGAAGAAAGCTGGTGGCGGGAATCGAACCCACAATAGTCTCGCTTACAAGGCGAGTGCTCTACCATTGAGCGACACCAGCATAAAAACGGATGTGTAAGCGGAAAAAGAAATGTCCCCAACGGACACATTCCCCAATGGAGAATATAAGAGTTGAACTTATCGATAACTTTTTCCAATCAACCCGTTTAAATGGAGATGAGGAGAATCGAACTCCCATTCTCAACGCTGCCAATGGAGGATAGCGGAGTCGAACCGCTGACCTTTTGACTGCCAGTCAAACGCTCATCCCAACTGAGCTAATCCCCCTTTTTATTTTTTATATAACCACTTATCATTATCATTTATCCCAGCATACTCTTTAATAGAGCCAAAAATCCTTTGCACAACTTCTGTTTTACATACAGATATAACTCCCACTCCATAGATAAGTTTATGGCTTTTAT
>CAZAFQ010000104.1:0-2363 GCA_964484885.1 uncultured Candidatus Saccharibacteria bacterium
TATTACGGTTCTTTTTGTCATAATAGTGTTTGTTTTTTATCAATTGGCTTTAAAAAAAGAAGTCCAAGTGTCAGGGCAATCGAGCACGACTACAACCACAATTGCCGAAAGCGACCCTGAGCTTTTTAAGCTCTCACTTGGGAAAATTTTTACTAATCATCAGGATTTATCCACAATTTCTGATGATCAACTGGTGACCATTATCATGACCGGTGATATTATTCCGGCGCGCCATGTTAACGCTAAAGTGACTGGATATGGCGATTTTACTCATCCTTACCTCAAAACAGCTCCTTATCTTAGGGAGGCTGATCTTACTGTTACCAATCTCGAATCACCCCTGATCGATGGGTGTCCCGTTAACAGTTACGGGATGAGTTTTTGCGGCGACCAAAGGCATGTTGAAGGTTTAAAATTCGCCGGAATTGATATTGCCTCATTGGCCAACAACCATGCCGGAAATTATGGCGAAGAGGGAATTGCAGAGACGAAGACTTTATTAGAACAAAATGGTATTGAGACAATCGGTCTGGGAAGAACAGTTACTAAAGTTATCAAAGGAACCAGGTTCACTTTCCTGGCCTATAACGGTATCAGTGAACATTTTGATGAAGGCCAAATTAGAAAAGATATTTCTGAAGCCAGAAAGCAGGCAGATGTTGTTGTGGTGCTGCCGCATTGGGGTAAAGAATATGTTAGGATTCCGGAAACCTCCCCCGAAGTTGCTCCGGAAGATCCCAGGGCAATCGGGAAGATGATGATTGATGCCGGAGCCGATATAATTCTCGGCAACCATCCCCATTGGTATCAGGGCGTGGAGATTTATAAAAATAAATTAATTGCTTATGCCCACGGCAATTTTATTTTTGACCAAGAGTGGTCGCTTGAAACCAAGCAAGGAGTAGTGGGAAAGTATACTTTTTATCAAGGAAAGCTTGTTGATGTTACTTTTTCACCAGTTCAAATCGAAGACTATAACCAATCCTATTTTCTGGAAGGGGATTCAGCCTCAAGCATTCTAAAAATAATGCAAGATCATTCTTTTTAGCGGATCTCAAAGTTCCGCCGCAACCGGATTGTAAGCCCTGATTAGCATTTCCAGCAGTCTTTCTCTTTTTTCGGCTTGGAAGTCCTCAGTGCTTTCAATGAGAGTTTTTATATCTTTTTGAAGCATTGTCTTATTTTGAATAGTAGCCGTCATGATGTCGAAGTCTTCAATTAATCCCTCCCTCGAAATTTTATAGGCTTGATATATTGTTCCGTTCGGGGACTCAACGGCCCCCGTCGTTTCTCCGGCACGGAATGTATAGGGAGTTAATTTTTTTAAGCCGGAAGAATCAAGGACCTTTTCCATGAGGGCGGTTACCTTATCGGCAGAATTAAACAATTCGATCGCTTCGGCTAAGACTGAATGATAGGGGTTTTTGTAGTCAATCTGAACTTCCAGACCCTTGATTGCTTTTTTAGTTCGGGACCTTAAGAATTCTTTTTGAAGGTTGAGCCTTGCCAAGGGTCCGCAACAAAAAAAGCTATCATGGAGTTTAATCATTTCTTCTTTTCTTTTAAAATTCTTATCCCAATTTGAAACATTAGGCCTGATTCTTAAGGTAGAAGTTATTTTTCCATTAAGCAGGCTGTAGCTTTTTTCATCCTGAAGACAGCTGAATTCGACGTCTCTTTTTAAAAAAGTGGGGTAATTAAGGTTGGCGGCAATTTCGAGCATTTCCAAAAAAAGAGGCATACTGGTTTCTATTTTTTTCTTAAGATTTTTAACCTGTAAGAGGTCTATCCTTCCGAAGCTGTTAATTTCTAAGGTTAAAGGGTGGATTGAGCGACCTCCGAATGTTGTAATCACTTCACTCCCTAAGCTCATCAGGGTCATGCCCAGCCGATAAAGGTTGCTATTATCATCTTTTAAGTCCAGAAGGCTTTTATGGCCTAAATAATCCGGTAAAATTTCCCAAAAAAAATGATGAGTATGATTTTGAATCAGCTGACCCAGGAGCAGGATCTTTCTCAGCCTTGATAAAGCTACCCTTTCTTCAATTCGGAATAATTTTTCAAAAGCGGTGATTGAGGCAAGCATATTTGCAAGAGAAGAAATTTCTGAGGTTTTAGAGACAATTAGGGGGGCTTCAGTATAGGGTTTACCGATAAGTAAGTTTCGGATATCCGGTCTTCCGGTTTCAGAGCGGATTAAAACTTTATTATTTGAAAGAGTCAGCGATAATTCACCGTCGATTCGGGTTATCTGTTGCTCCAAGAGTTCTTTCATTTTTTTACCTCAAGCTTTTTGCGCTGATTTGATTTTTTGAATGGCCTTGGAAAAGGGGTAATCTTTTTCTCTCCATCTTCTGTCAGGC
>CAZAFQ010000105.1:0-2333 GCA_964484885.1 uncultured Candidatus Saccharibacteria bacterium
AGAGCGCCTGCCTTACAAGCAGGATGTCGTGAGTTCAAATCTCTCACCCCCCATATTTTAAATACTTATAGAGAGTGGAAATATTCACTCTCTATTTTTTTGTAATCTTAGATATGTAACGCTACTGTAACGTTTATGTTACGTTTAAGTGTTTGACTTAGCACTTTTTATGCCTTAAAATAACCCAAAAGAGGAGCATCTATGAGAAAGGCAGGTGTTAGAAAGCGTGTTTATAACAAAAAGGAAAGTGAAACTTATTATATTTTTGTGACTATTGATGGGCGTCGCACGTGGGTAAATACAAAAAAAACAAATAAAAGAAGTGCTGAAAAGTTTCGTGATGAATGGTATAGAAAAAGAGAAATAGAGAAAAGAAAAAAAGAAAACAGAATCCCTGATGAAGAAATCTTATATGAATACTTAACGAGGGAAGGGGAAAGTTGGTTAATTGCAGAGGAAAATCCTAAACGTAAGTTATTACATAATTCAAAGAAAAGAACATATGGCTTAAAGCAAGCCAAAGAAGTTGCGAGTTTATTAAATAGAACTTTTTCTAAGGAACACTTAAATGATGAATTAGGATTAAAACCCTATAATTCACTATCTAAACGTGATGCAATAGCATTTAGAAACCGCCTTGCTACTTATGATGATTTTACCCCACGAATTAAAAATGAGGTTTTAAAAGCATTAAGTGCTATATATTCTTTTTTGTTAGAAACTGATGATAGTGTTGAAGTAAATCATTTTCTGAAATTACCTCGATTTGCGGAGAAAGTTAGAGAACGCCCAGGAATGAGTAAAGCACAAGCAAAGTTATATTTTAATGACAAAAGGGTTATGGAACTTTATGAAGATTATTTTACTGATAAAAAAGTGGTAGAAAAGAAAGAAGAAAACTACTTAGAAATCCCCGCTTATCGAATGTTTAAATTTGCTTTAATTACTGGTATGAGAATAGGGGAAATTCGTGCCTTAACTTATGGGCAACTTTTTGGACAAAGAAGTTTGAAAATAAATAAAGCATTTAAATCTCATTCATCAAATCCTGATGATATTGAAAGACCAAAATGGGATAAAGAGCGAACAATTGTTTTATGTGATACAGCCCTTGATCTAATTGATTACCACGTTTATCAAGAAGATTATGATAAAATTGAAAATAGGATTATTAACCCTTTTCCGGCAGAAAAATTTATTTTTGCTAACAATAGGGGAGAGCCATTTTCTTATACCTATTGCCGAAAACAATGGATCCTTTTTAGGAAGTTTATGAAAATTAGTGATAGATATACCATCCATAGTTTAAGACACACTTTCGCGGGGGTTATGAGAAATGAAGGAGTCCCAGAGTTTCTTATAGCCCAATATTGTGGCTGGAGTAATCCAAACGAAAGTAGAATACAAGCACAATATACTAAAACTGTTCCAACATCATCTACTGGAGATGAAGCGTGGAGTGCCTATAAAATGGCTATGAAAATAGATGCGGTTTTCTTTGATAGAAAAATGAAGGAACCAAAATGGCAAAAGTTTATGGGTATTTAAGAGTTAGCACGATTGATCAGGACAATGGAAAATTTGAAGATGCGATCCTCCGGTATGCTAATGAGAAAAAACTTGGAAATGTTGAATTTGTTGAGGAAAAGGTTTCTGGAACCAAAAAACTTCAAGATAGGGAACTCGGATCTTTACTTGACGCCCTTGAAAATGGAGATGTAATTATTGTCAATGAATTGTCTCGCATTTCCAGAAGTATTACCGGTATTTATGAGTTTATAAATCTTTGCCAAAAAAAAGGAGTTGAAGTCCACGCCTTAAAGCAAAATATTGTTATTAAAAATGATAATGATTTAACTACTAAAATAATGCTTAACACTTTCTCTCTTATTAGTGAGATTGAGAGAGATTTTATCTCTATGAGAACCAAAGAAGCGTTGGCAGTAAGAAAAGCAAGCGGGGTGAAGTTGGGCAGGCCAAAAGGGGTTTTTGGTAAAAGCAAACTTGATGAATATAAAGAGGAAATTTGGGGTTTAAGAAGTTTAGGGCTTTCTTACGCAAAAATTGGTAAGAAATACGGGGCAAACCCTCAAACTGTTAAGAACTGGCTTGATAAATATCCCATTCCTGAAAAGTAAATCACTACGGAATTAAAATCTAAAAACCTGCTGTTGCCCCAAAGTCAAGATTTAATATTTTACCATTGAGTAAGTATTTTATTTCATAATCTCTCTCGCTAACTTCTGTTGTTTCAACGTTTAATATTATTTTTTCCCCATGAATCTACCGATGCAATCCAGCCACTGGGCCGGAACAAACCCAACCAGTGAATT
>CAZAFQ010000106.1:0-2295 GCA_964484885.1 uncultured Candidatus Saccharibacteria bacterium
TTCCGGAAATGCAGCCAACACTACCGCGTTTAATACCACGGCTCCTTACAGATATTTGGCGATTACAAACGGCTCTCCCAAAACTATCGCTTCTAGTAATGCCCCTCTAGCCAGCGGAACTCTGAATGTAAATTACCGGATAGCAATTGATCCGGCCGCTGCCGCCGGCACATATACGAATACCGTATATTATTATGTAACACCCACTTTCTAGCGAGACTAAAGAAAATGGGCTTGAATTTCTTGAAGCAATCTTTATATTAGAAGCATAAACAGGACATAAGTCTATGAGGAAAAAGAGATTGGCGGTTTTTCTAACCCTGATTTTTGGTTTTCTTTTTTTTATGTCACCGGAAGTGCTAGCTGTCGGGGAGACATCTTTGACTATCTCACCCCTGACTTACGATCTTTCCGCTAATCCCGGAGACACTGTCGTTAATGAATTCATGGTCCGAAATAACGCTCAAGAGGCGATAGATGTCAGCATTGAAAGTGAAGATTTTGTAGCTATTGGTGAAGAAGGAGACGTGAATTTAACAACAGAAAAGACTACCTATTCTCTGGCTTCATGGATTCAAACTGATTTGGCTCGTTTTACCTTAGGAGCAGGGGAAGAAAAGAAGCTTAAGTTTCAAATAAAGGTTCCCTATAATGCCGAGCCAGGTGGACACTATGCCAGTGTTTTTGCTCATGTTTCTCCTCCCATTGACACGGCTCAATCCGGTTCCTATGTCGGTCAGAAAATTGCTTCTCTTATCTTGCTAAAAGTAGCCGGAGAGGTGCAAGAAGAGGCCAACATTGAGACCTTTAAAACCTCAAAAGCTTATTATTCTGAAGATCCGATAATTTTTAATACTAGGATTAAAAATACCGGCTCCGTTCACTTGAAGCCGAAGGGCGTAATCGCAATTACGGACATATTTGGGAAAAAAGTTGCTGATATTTCGGTAGAGCAAAAAAATGTTTTGCCAGACTCGATTCGACGCATTGAAACGGAATGGAATGACGCTCCGACTATAGGTAAATTTACGGCAACTCTAGTTGAGCTGTATGGAGATAATAATAAACAGCTAACAGCCGCTACAACATTTTGGATCATTCCTTGGAAAGCGATTGTTGTTTGGGGTGGAATAATCACTTTAATAGTTGCTATCCTCTTTTTTACCAGAAAGAGGATCGGCAAAGCGCTTAAGGTGCTTGTTTCTAAAACGTAGGGGATTCTCATGAAAAAATATTGGAAACTTGTAGTGGGTCTTTTTCTGATTTTCTTACCGACGGCTTGTTTTGCTGACGATCTTTCTATTACCGTGAGCGGCAATGTACCAGATACAGAGGTTACTCTTATCGGCTATGCCTCTCCAAGTGCTTTTATAACTTTTTATGACGGTGGGGCCGTTGTCGGAACGGTTAGCGCCAACAGTTCGGGCGGTTTTAGCAAAACGCTTTTTCATCAGACGGCCGGTATCCATTCTTTTAATATCACCTCTGAAGACGCTTATGGCAGGATCGCTCCGACCTATAGTTTTGTGGTTACTTTGATTCCGCAACATAGCACGATTATAAGTAACATTGTCTTGCCGACTACGATTGCTCTCTCTGCTGTCGAGATATATCGGGGGGAGACAATTAATATTTCAGGATCAACCACTCCCGGAGCGAATGTTTCACTTTTTATTCATAGTGAGGCAATTAACAAAAATTTCCCGGCCCCCTCTAGCGGTCATTGGAGCTATAGCCTTCAAGATGACTTGACTCCCGGAAATCACTCAACCTATGCTCGGGTTTCAGTCGGAAATCTTTTGAGTAGTAATTCTCAATCGCTCTTCTTTAATGTTTTGGAAAGAAGATGCGGTGACGCCGATCTCAACCGTGATGGTCGGGTAAATCTGACAGATTTTTCTATTCTCCTTTATCATTGGGGGACAGGTAATGAAACGGCTGATATTAGCTGTGATGGTATCGTAAATTTAACTGACTTTTCGATAATGTTATTCAAGTGGACGGGATAGCGCTAACTATTGGTGTTAAATATTACAAAATTGTTTGGTTAGGAGATTAAAAAGGAAGTTGTAGCGAGAGTTTAAAAAATCGCTTATGATAGGAGGGTAAGAAATGAAGATAAGAATCAAAAAATCCTTAAAGATTGCTACCGCTTTCTTTTTCTTAGTCGCTAACTGTTTTTTATTTCTTTCTCCTGTTCGGGCAGCCGCTACTGCCAGTCTTTATCTTTCTCCTGAAAGTCTTTCAAAGCAAGTTGGGAGCTATTTTACGACTGGGGTGCATGTTAATACCGGC
>CAZAFQ010000107.1:0-2288 GCA_964484885.1 uncultured Candidatus Saccharibacteria bacterium
GGAAAGAGTAATGTAAAGATTGTCAATATCACTACCAGCCGCTGCGATAAGGGCCTTCGCCTTGAGGACTTTGGCCTTCAAGATAGTCTCCTCTTCAGTCGGATCACCTAGAATCACCGGGAAGCCTTTATTTGCAGCGGTATTCTGTTCCTTAACATCACGATCAATAATCACAAAATCAGCCTTTTCGGAGCTTAGCTCTTCGGCAATTTGCTTTCCTACTCTTCCAAAACCACAAATAATAATGTGGTTCTCATAACCAGCGATTGTTTTTTTCATCATCTTTTTTCTCCTATTTTCCTTAAAAGTCCCCTCAAAAAAATATTCCGCCAAAAATTTAAGAATGTAAGCAACAATTGCAAAACTTCCTAGAATTAAGATGATAATAACGATCTGAGTCCAGAATGTCTCCTTAACTTGATGCGGAAAATGAGTGATCAAGATTATTAGACTGAAATAAAAAGCATCCCAGAGCGCCATCCCTTTAAAAAAAACAAAACCAACCGTTCCAAAACCTAAAAAGGCGATAAAGAAAAGTAATAAAATTTGGAGTACATTGCTCTTTTCTTTCCCTTGATCCATACCCTCCTTTGTTTCTTTTATCTTTCCCAGCTTATCATTTTCTTCTTATACTGACTAGATATTTAGAGGTGACGGAATGCTCCGATTATCATAATCATAATAACCGCCTGTGCCCATAGTAAAAAAGACTGCTAGTTAGGAATTTTGAATATCAGTTTAATCAGGAAGAGAAAAGATACAAAGGAGGAACTTTGTATCTTTTTTTGTTTGAGATTGCTGCGTTCTTTTACTAACTGTTCTGGTTTATTATCTATCTGTTAGCGCTTTGAGAACTGTGGTGCTTTTCGAGCTCGTTTCAAACCGTATTTCTTTCTTTCCTTGACTCTCGGATCTCGGGTCAGGAGACCATTTCTTCGCAAGGTTATCTTCAGGTCTTCATCTTGAGCTACAATTGCTCTTGCTATTCCGTGCTGAATCGCTCCAACTTGACCAACTTTTCCACCCCCACTGACAGTGACAACAATATCAAATTTATCTTTAATGCCTAGGGCTTCAAAGGGCTTTAGGACTCTTTGTTGTAATAATGGATTGGGATAATATTCCTTGTAATCAACCCCGTTAATAATTAATTGGCCCTTACCTTTGTAAAGCTTAACCCTAGCAATCGCCTCTTTTCTTCTGCCAACTGCCGATGTATACTTGCCCTTATTTTTTTGAATTTCTTTTCCGCTTTCTGTCATTTTAGATTCTCCTTACTGTGAGATGCTAATTTCTATTGGTTTTTGTGCTTCGTGTTCGTGCTTTTCGCCGATATAGAGTTTTAGCTTTTTTAAAAAATCATCCTGAAGCCGATTCTTGGGAAGCATCCCAGAAACAGCATGTTCAATAACAAACTTTGGATTTTTTTCGAAAGCTTCATTGAAAGTTTTGACCTTAAGACCGCCGGGATACCAACTGTGCCAATAATATTTTTTACCTTCTCCTTTATTTCCACTTACCCTAATTTTCTCAATATTAATAATGATTATGTAGTCTCCGGTATCAATATGAGGCGAAAAAATGCTTTTTTTCTTACCTCTTAAAATATCAGCTGCTAAAACTGCAACCTTTCCTAAAGTTTGTCCTTTAGCATCTAGGATGTACCACTTTTTTTCTATCTCATTCTTTTTTGCAGTAAAGGTTTTTTTCATTTCTTTTCTTTCTTTGATACTTCCGGTTGGGACCCTGACTTACCGATCTTGACTTTTTTATCAGAGAGACGCCTGGGTCTCTTTTTTTCTTCTTTAACTTCACTCTTGGATTGATCCGGCTGTAATTCTTTCTTCATTTCTTTTTTTATTAACTTCTCTGTATCCAGCAGTTCAATATACGCCATGGGGGCATTATCGCCAATCCTAGAGCCGGCCTTAATTATTCGGGTATAACCGCCATTCCTTTTTTCATAAAGCGGTCCAAGCTCTCTCAACGCCTTTTCAACGGCATTTTTATCTAAAAGATAAGAGCTTAATTTTCTCCTTGCAGTTAAATCCCCTGCCTTTGCCGAAGTAATCAAAGATTCAACAATCGATCTGATCTCCTTGGCCTTGGGCAGAGTAGTTTTAACTTTTTCGTGCAAAAGAACAGAAGTGGCTAAATTCCTTAGCATCATGCTTCGATGCGCTTTTTCTCGCTGTAGTTTTCTGCCTTTATAGGCGTGTCTGTGCATCTTACTCCTCTACTTCACTTCCTTCTTCTTTAACTGGAGTTAATTTTAAGTATGAAGATAA
>CAZAFQ010000108.1:0-2213 GCA_964484885.1 uncultured Candidatus Saccharibacteria bacterium
ATCATCCAGAAATTGTCGCTGCCGCGTTAACCAGCCGAGATACTTTATATGAGTCGAGAAACTGGAAAAAAGGACTCAAAAGCTCTGCAGGTGCCTATATTCAAGCGAACCCTCAACTGTCTCAAAGCCTCAAAACAGCCTACACGAAAGATGTTCATAAGCAGTTATTAGGAACCTATAATTCAGAAAAAACTGGGGCCGTCAAAGATAGTGGTGAGCCTAGGGTTGAAAATGGAAGGCTGGTAAGTATTTATGAAAATCATGATAAATATCCGCATGCAATAACACCTGATGAGGGATTACAACAAGAAGAGCCGCCTTTACAAAATAGGGGAGCTGGGATGACAAGAGAGCCAGACTCGCAACAAAGTTCATCGGAGATGAATCAAAGCACAAATGCCAGCGAAGATTCTCAAAATGAACCTCCTCAAAATAGCAATTAAGCCATTAGTAATATATGCAATACAAAGTTCCCCAAAACATTGAAATAGAAGATAAAGTTATCAGCCTGCTCACTCTGCGACAATTTATGATTCTCTTGGTCGGCGCGATGATTGTTGGCATTTTTAGAACCTTAACCCCTTTTCTGCCCGCGATCATCTTTATATTATTCGCTATTATGATTATGGGAGCAGCTGGAATCGTGGCTTTTTATCGCTATAATGAAAAGCCCCTAGAAATCTTTATTCTTGCCTATATCCAAACCGTCTCTAGGGCCCGACAAAGAGTCTGGCGCAAAGAAGAGTGGCGGGAAGACATCATTAAGGTTGCCCCCAAGAAAGAAGAATTATCTCCGATCTATAAACCGGAAGTAAAAGAAATCAAAAGTGAATTAGCCGCTTTAGCAAAAATGGTCGACTCGGGGGGTTATGCCGGTCAAAATAATTTTATCCTTCAGGAAAAAGCCGAAGAAATAGATCTGGTGGATGCTCTTATTGCTACCGAGAGACCAAAGGAGTCAATCGTTACCCTTTTAACCGATGCCGCTGAAAAGGCCAAATCTTCACCAAAAGAACCAAAAATTAGCCAAATGGCTAGCGTCTCTCCCTTCAAAAGCTTTATTGAACCTGAACAGAAAGTGATTTCAAATGAAGAGGTTAATAAAATTTTAAATAAAATTCGCGATCGCGAAAATAAAAACATCGAGTTGTTCCGGAAGGCTCGTATTGGAACGTTCCATGGGGGTTTTGGGGAAAAAGAGCCCGGGAAAGAACCCGTCTGATAGTATAAAATAAAGATTAATTAAATTATGACAAACGAAAACAAAAAACAACTAGCAAGCACACAAGCCTTTCTCCCGATAAAAGAGGTAAGAGAAAACACCTTAATTATGAAAGATAATTCCTTAAGAGCTGTAGTTTTGGTTTCTAGTATTAATTTTTCCTTAAAGAGTGAAGACGAAAGAAACGCAATCATTATGGGGTACCAAAGATTCTTAAATTCTCTTGACCACCCCGTTCAAATCGTTTCCATCTCCAGAAAACTAAATCTAGACGTTTACCTCAACAAAGTCGAAGCTTTACGTGATTCTCAAAAAAGTCCTTTAATCCGGCTGCAAACTGACGAATATCATAAATTTATCAAAGAGCTTTTAGAGGTTTCCAATATTATGGAGAAAAAATTTTTTGTTGTTATCCCATATTATTTAGAAATTGCGACTGCCAGCAAAGGCGCTTTATCTTCTCTAATGAAACCGAAGCAAGTTGGGATAAACCTCGAAGAATTCGAGACACACCGATTACGCCTGGCTCAACGAGTTGAATCTGTCATCAATGCTTTAACTTCGATGAATTTGAGGGCGGCTCAGTTAGGAACGGAGAGCCTGATAGAGCTTTTCTATACTATCTATAATCCTGAAACAGCCGGCACCCAGAGAATCGGGAGTTTAGCGGACTTCTCTGCTCCCTACATCCAGTCAAGAGCTGAAGCTCCGTCAAAATCTCCTCATGAATTATATGTTGACAGTGGAGGCCCCCATGTTTGAGAAAAAAGATGAAGCCCGGTTGGAAGAACAGAAAGCTCACTTAGAAGCACAGAAAGCCTATCATCAAGGAATGGTCAGTATTCGCGATCTCATCGCCCCTAGCGCTATGGAAATAAACTTCAACCACATCCGCTTGGGAAATCAATTTGTTCGATCCTTCTTTGTATATAATTATCCCCGTTATCTTGAAACTGAATGGCTCACTCCCGTTATTGATTTTGATATGGCT
>CAZAFQ010000109.1:0-2200 GCA_964484885.1 uncultured Candidatus Saccharibacteria bacterium
CTCTTCGACGGTGAGTTGCCGGAACTCAGCCCTGAGATTTTTAATACTTTCGGCGATAGAGTCGGGAATTTTCAAAGTGGAGGCTTTTGTCCCCACCTTTTTCAGGACTTCATCCATATTAAAGTCCTCGGGTTTGAAGTTCACCTTCAATTTATTCTTGTCAAGCAGTTTTTGGAACTCCTTGCCGGCCTCTTCTATCTCTTTGAGGGCTTTCTTTTTCCCCTCTTCGACGTTGAAATTTATCCCGTAATCAAGCATGATTTATCCTCCTGAAACGTTATTATATTTACTTAATATGAAAAAAATAACATATTGATGAGTAAATATTTATAGCTATAATATAAAGTAAAGATACATATTAAATATCAAATAACCCGCCATCCTGTAAGGAAAAACGGGTTATTCAAATCATTATTTTTTGATTATAAATTGTTTACTGTACCACTCTGCAAAATTTTCTTGCGTGTTGTCGGGGTGGTGCTGAATATACGTTAATATCTTTGGAGGTGCTTCGTAAAACAACCCGTCAGAATAAATGGAGGTCATCCTCGTAGTAGGAAGAAGTCCGTTTGCTTTTTCATATTCCTCAAACTCTGTGAGCGCCTTGATAAATTCACTCGTTTTTTGATAATACTCTTCCATTTTTGCTGTATCATACCGCTTGTTCCCAGCTTCTTTGGCCATCTCCTCTAACTTCTTCTCATCAGCTGCGCAAACGCCCTTTTTCTCATCAAGAGGCAATCGGCCACTTTCTCGCAAACCTCTTACCCTCTCCGTGGGACTATGTAGAATCTCGAATATTTCGTGGTATATATCGTTTACTCTCTTTTTTTCTACCGGCGGCACAAATCCTGTGCTTATTCTTTTCTCGTACTCCTCGTTGATCCAGTCTCCTAAAGCTGTTTCGGTGGCTGAAATGCTTTCTACAAACTGTCTTGAGGTCGGTGCGCCCTGATCCTTTAAAACGGTTAAAAGTGTCTCTAGGTCCTTTACATACCCTTCTTGATCTCTTTTTGCGCTCTGATAATCGCTTTCGCTAAATACAACTTCTTTAAATTTGCTCATAATCCTAAAAGTTTTTTTCGTTATCAATCTTTTTTCTTAGTGCTGAAAAAACATTTTTATTATTTTTCGGCTTCTCCTTCTTTATTCCTTTTTCGGAATCAAGAGCTTCTCTCAGCTCTTTAAACATTTTATATTCACCCATAATTATTTTTATATTTAATAGTTTAACTTTATAAATTACCCGTCCCTGTTCATCTCGTGCCCGAATTGCTTCAATTCATCGAGTAGGCGTTTCGTTTAATTTTTTTAGTTTTCGTTGCACTCTAATTTCTCTGCTTAGCACCTTCCTGAACTCCTCGAAATCCTCTCCTGAAAGCAATGGCGAAACATCCGCATCGCTTCTTATCATCTTTATTGATCTTGCGAGCTTTCTGTTAAGTTCATTAAATCGGGGGATTATTTCAAGGAGTTCATTTTTGTCAATATAGTCTCTGACAAAGCCTATCCTCTGGTAAATCAGCCAGACACAAGTGGAAGGCATTGGAAGCATTAGGATAGGCAGTAAAGCCCAGTTAATATTTGCCATATCATGCTCAAATCCAGTTAAATATAATTTATAGAAAAACATCATTTCGCTTACTTTGATGGCATACTCCTCGAAGACCGCTCCAGCGGTATCGATCTCCATATTCACAAGATTCAAAACCTTTTGGCTCAGATCCGGGCGGCCTTGATTTTCGTAGTAATAAATAAAGTTCATTTTTTGCTTACAGTTTGATTTTTTCCTTGAATTATACCTCCGCTAAAAGTGAGTCAAAGTCTTGCTTCATCTTCCGGATCAGGTCAGCGGTCATTTTCTCGATTTCACACACCACTTCAGGTGGCAAATCCCTGATAGCCGGGATTGGCTTATACCGTTTGTGGGTTTCTTTCTGCTTATAAAACGGTTCTCTTCCGTGCATACTGTCGGACAGTACTACAAATGGAAATTTCTCCATATCCTGCTTGCAACGCTCCAGACGGGATATTCTTTTTTCGAGGTTCCGCAACTTTTCATATTTTGATTGCTCCAAGGTTACCTCCTCCTGTGCTACGGAGGTTGTTGATTCTTTTTTTAATTTTACTGTCATAATTTTTTCTTTTATTTATTACTGTAATTCCCGCCCCAATATAACCATTCTATAGAGATTTCGCC
>CAZAFQ010000110.1:0-2162 GCA_964484885.1 uncultured Candidatus Saccharibacteria bacterium
ATGGCATAGGACATATTATCTTCTATCTGAATCTTGAGAGTCCATTTTTAGATGCCCTTCTTCTTTGTTCATTACCTATAGTGGGTTATTTTCAGTGGTTTGTGATCCTCCCTTTCTTATTTAAAAATAGCAAAAAAAGACTCAGAGAAATGACAGCTCCTTATGGATGGGAGATTGCAAAATATAGCGGGTTTCTCTTTGTCGTTTTATCTTCTGCTTTATCTTTTTGGTTACTCTATAAGGTTTATGGTTATGACTTCATGATTCCAGTTAGATTAAGATTCTTGATGGCCACTATACTTTCAATTCTTTCTGTATGTCTTTTCTTGGTGTCGGATAAGATATGTTTATTATGGAGGGGGAAGCTTAAGTCCTTTGAAGTGCTGATGTGGATATTGGTTTCTTCTTTATTATCATTGGTAAATGTTGTTTCAGTTACTAGCTTTTACTTAACTACTGTTAAAAGTTAAAAACAAATATTCAATCATAATGCAGGTTAAGTATGCCTGCTTGATTCAATTTTTTATTAAGTGATGTTCAGCCGAAGCCAGGGGGTTAATTCTGGCATTTTTGCTTGATCTTTAGATTGTATTCTTTGAAGTCATAATATCATATATTAAGTTTATAGAAGAGAAGCTTTTACTGGAGTTTTGGTACTTTTTATTTTTATTTTTTTATAGGGCTTTTTTAGTAATGAAGCCATTCTAGCTTCCTTGTAAACGAACTTGAAGTAATTATATGTAAGGCTGTCCATGTTTAAATCTCTTGGGAAATACTTTCTTCCTACACATGCAATTAAATATCTTAAGAGTTCTAGTGACTCTGATATTTATTATTTTTTGATCTTTTTATTTCAAACCTTTTTTCTTGCTTCGCTCCCTTCTGGGTTCCACTCGCCATCAAAAGATAGCTGGAACTTTTATTATTTCACTATTGCTTTTACTTGTATATTTTACCCGATTTACTATTACCTTTACTTCTTATGTAAGAGAAGTTGTTTTCTTAGAGAAGTGATTATCTTATCAGTCGTTTCAAGAATATGTTCTTTTATTTTGACTGGTCTTATTTCAGTCACGCACATAGTGATTCGCGTTTTAATGAAAATGAGTAACAGTTATGTTTATTCAATTCTTTATGTTTTGCTATATTATTTGATTTTTATTTTCCTTATGATTTCTATGCAAAAGAAAATGAATGAAAGTTAACATACCTCAAAAGTGTCACAGAATAAAATTATTTTTTGTATTCGAGAATTCGGTTCATCGCATCTTTGAAGCTCGCGAAAATACCAATTCTTATTCTTTTGGCCTTGAAATTTTTTCAGATAATTCGATTAATTGATTAACTTCGGGGCTTTGATCATTTGGAATATAGCACTCTGCTTGAACTTCATTTATCTCAAATTTTGATATAACTTTTTTGGTTAGCTCTGCCTGATCTATACCAGGCTCATATCCAGTGACTTCTTTAATCCATTGTAAATGAGCAGACACGTCTGAATAAATTGATTTATTTTCACATTCGCTAGGTTTTTGTTGTTCTTGAGGAAGGTACTCGTTCATGTAATCAAAAATAATTTCTCTTGAAATTACTCCAACTTGAACTTCCTTTCCACTAGGAGTAAATGCATAGGCGGGACCACCGCTATCTCCTGTTCGGGCCACATACTTAGTTGAGAAAGAATTTTTCTCATTTCCGCCACATTTCCACCGCGGAATTTTTGAAACAGTTGTTGTAGTGCTTTTGAAAACTCCTGAAGGCCAGCCAGATTCATCAACTCCGGCGCCAATGACTTTAATAGGATAATTATCTTTTAATCTTACATCTTTTTTTGAAGAAAGAGGAATAATTGCATCTACTGGGATCTCAATAGGTGAATCTAAAACAATGATTGATATATCTTCTCCCTTAAGCAAAGTACTTTGAGAAGGATGAAACTTTGCTGTTGGATGAGGAATTACCTTTTTTACTTTATGTTTTCTTGGTTTCTTTAGTAGAGATATTCAACTCGACTCTTCCATCATGGGTACAGTGAGCAGCAGTGAGAATAAGATAGGGGTTAATAATCGTACCGCCACATAAAGTGATGCCTTTAATAGTAACAACATTTTTATAATCGTTAGTCACTTCGCCACCAATGATCGCATAAGATGGCCCGACAA
>CAZAFQ010000111.1:0-2145 GCA_964484885.1 uncultured Candidatus Saccharibacteria bacterium
GAGCATTAATATCAAAAATCTGGTGTTTTGACCAGCCTCTGGGATATTGGTAACTAAATGCCCCCAACATATTCGGCGCCGTATATGACACCCAGGGGTTCTCTTGAATTTCTTTTTTCTGCAATTCGCAAGAAGTTACCATCTCATCTTCTTTGATAGAAGTCGCTTCACTTATCCTGCTATTAATATATTCTTCGGTCCTATCAGCCTTCTGGAAATAAACAAAAAAAAGAACTAAAACAATTATAAAAAGTAGAGAGACTACCCCTAAACTAATTTTATAAAAAAGAGGATAACCCTCATTCATAATCAATCGCTCCCGTTGGACAGTTCTCGGCTATCTCTTTGGGATTACAGCCACAATCTTCACATGTTTCATTTTTAACAATTGACTTTCCTTCTTCATCACATTCAAAACATTCCGGACAGGAACTATAACAAAGACCGCAGCCGATACAGAGCTCTTTATTTACGCTTAACTTTGCCATATGAAAATCTTACCTTTTTAGAAGTAATTTTGCAAGATTTCTTAAAACAACCAATCTAATTATTCTGGTTAAGAGAGCTGGTGATTTTCGGCTAACAGTAAGGAACAATTTCTTACCGCTTCAGGTCTGGCCGGCGCTTCTTTGTCAACTGCGCTGCCTGCTTTTCCCGCCATTTCTCGATTTCGGCATGATGGCCGGATAGAAGGACTCCCGGAACTTTTTGACCTCGAAATCCTTCTGGCTTAGTATATTGCGGATATTCTAACAAATTATTTTCAAAAGATTCAGATTCAATTGACTCTTCATTACCCAACACTCCGGGAATTAACCTCGTAACTGCATCAACAATCACAGCCGCTGCCAGCTCTCCTCCCGATATCACAAAATCACCTAACGAATATTCTTCATCAACTAGGGGCCGAACTCTTTCATCAAAGCCTTCATAGTGGCCACAAATTAAACTAATGCTTTTCTCTTTTGAAAGACCTTTAGCTAACTTTTGACTAAACCTTTTACCCTTTGGCGTTAACAAGATGATTTTGCTTGTTGGACTATCATTTTTAACCGCCTCAATTGCTTTTGCCAAGACGTCCACCCTCAAAACCATTCCGGCACCACCCCCATAAGGGGTATCATCGACTTGCTTTCTTTTCCCCAACCCAAAGTCTCTCAGATTATATTTTTTTATTTCAATAATACCTGCAGTAAGTGCCCTCTTTAATATACTGTGATTGATGAGATTATCGAAAATTTCCGGAAAAAGAGTAACAATATTGAATTTCATATTTTATGTCCTAACAATAAGGGTGAATTATTTTTGAATCGCCTGCCCATATCTTAATCTTGCTTGTTGTTGAATCATACGGTTCTAACAATCAAGCTCTTCCATCTTGGCATTATAACAAAAAAGCCACAGTAGTGGCTTTTTTTTGATAAAAAAGAATATTTATAATTCAAGATCGGCCATAGGTTCTTCAGACTCTTCATCGGCCTTTACTGCTGCCTTCGGCTCTTCTCTCTCCCCATCTTCTTCTTTTGGAGTCTGGGCGCCTTCCGGCTCAACAATCTTTAGGTTTACACGAGCATCGTTTTTTGCTCCAAGAACCCTCAACAATGTTCTGATTGAGTTGACGGTTTTGCCCTCTTTTCCGATAATCACACCCATGTCATTGGGATCAACAATAAGCTCTAAGAGAACTCCTTTTTCATCGATACTGCGAGAAACTTTTACTCCATCCGGGTCTGCAACAATTGACTTGACAACGTATTCGACAAATTCTTGATCCATTTCTTTTGCGTCCATTTTTTCTCCTCTCCGACACTCAAGTCGGGATTTAAGTAATTTATTTATTATTCTTTTGAGGTATCTGATACTTCAATAGGTTTTTCTTCTTCTTGAACTTCTTTGTCTTTATCGGCCGGATCCTTTGCTCCACTCTTCTTTCCTGTATCTTCAGTCACCTCTTGTTCCTTACTTGCCTCTTCTGCTTCGGTAGCTTTTGACTTTTCTGCAGGTTCTTCTGTCTTTTTCTTCGGCTTTTTTACTTTTTCGACAATTTTAACCCAGTCAGGTAGTTTCATCCCTGATTTTTTTAATAGCTTAGCAACTGAATTAGTCGGCTGAGCTCCTTTAGATAACCAATTCGAAACTTCTTCC
>CAZAFQ010000112.1:0-2144 GCA_964484885.1 uncultured Candidatus Saccharibacteria bacterium
AACTCCTTCTCGGCCATACCTATCAAGAATTTTTGTATAGTCTATCTTTTGCGCATGAGTTAGAAAATTTCTTGATTTACTAAAATCGCCATGATGTTTTAACTTAATCATACCCAAACCCCCTCTAGATAAGTAGGTTTATCCTTTTGTATTATATGATTGTCGACGAGCAGCATTAAGAGCCGCGTTTCGATTCATAAGTTCTCTTCTACTCATCCTTTTGGGAGGATTATTTTTAATATTACACACATTAATCAGAGTTAATAGTCTATTGAGGTGCCATTTTTGGCATTCAAAAGGAATATTCATAGCAATCATCCAATAATAAATTAATTCAGAAGTGATAACTTCTCGATTAATAGTCTTCTTTTCTTTTCTGAAAGTGGTTGCTGTCATGGGTGCCTCAATATATTTTGATACTGCATCTATGTGAGCTCGAGTAAGACCTAAATATGCATTTGGGTCTACGTTTTGTGTAATCGTCATACAACGAATATAATCAACCGTTTCTTCATAAGTCTTATCGTCTTTGGAAAGAAATGGTTTACACCACTTTGACTCCCATTTTGAAATGGAGACCAGAGAGTGTTCGAGCTGCAATACTTGTTCTTTTGAGGTAATGAAAACCTCATTAACCTCATCGTAGTATTGCTCGACAGCAGATGTTGTAATCTTTAACATTCTCTCTGGCCTCCTTTTCGTTCTTTAATTAGATTTTATAGGACCAATATTGTGTTTAGGAACATCCAAACTTTTTGGAATGATTCCGTTAACAAAAGCCGAGGCGGCCGTTTCATCACTAGCAAGTTCCATAAACAAATCGCTATATGCTTCTGTTTGAGCAAAAGAGTCGCGGAGTTCTTGGGATTTAATAAATCGGCGACCATCTGCAGATTTTTCACCATAAGCCTTAAGAACTAAATCTTTGAATATTTCAACAATTTTCCTTTTGTCTTGTGTCGCTATAATTTTTTCCAACATTTTCTTTAAACCGCCATCGATAGATAGTTCCATTTCGGCCAATTCTGCCTTAGTAAAATTGAAATAAAAATCCTCAGTTCTTTCGTTTTCTTCATAATCAACATAGGTAATCGTTTTCTTAAGCATTAGTATTCTCCTTTCAATTTTTAAAAATAGTGAAGATTAGGGCTCCCGTATTTCAGAGAGCCCACAATCTTTACCCGTTTAATTAATCACTTTCTTCGGTTTCAAAGTTAACAACTGTCGGAGCCAGTGACTGACCATAGATGTCAACCACACCACCAATGGTGACAATGTACAAGGTATCGGCCGCAAGGTCGTTTGTCGGATCAAAGGTTAGAACCTTGCCGGCTTCATCCCATGTTTTTGTTCCCGCAACGATTTCGCCCAGGGCATCGGCAACAATAATCGCTTCAGAAGCAATTTTATTATTAAACGTGAAGACAATGTTAACACCCACAAGAACGCCAGTTGCTTCGTCATCAGGAACAACAGAAGATAAAACTAAAGCACTCGGAGCGTCAGTTGCAAACATAGTAGCCACTTCATCCGGCAAAGGTAAACGGGGATCGGTTCCCGATGTACCATAGAGAATATCCTCCAAAGCAGCAAGAACAGCGGCATTAACCTTCGTCGAATCAATCGTCAAAGAAGCAGTTGGTTTAAAATCTGTTACAGCAACAGGAGTATTTGACAATTCCCAAGAGAAAGTAATAGCTTCAGGAGTATCGTTAATTGTAGCATAAGCTTTCTCCGAAGGAGCAGCAATCGCTCCATAAATAAGGTGAAGTTTGTACCCATAGTCTTCACCCTCAATATCATTACCCAACTTTGTTCTGTAGGAAAGACCAAAGGGCTGTCTTTTCTGTTGTCCAGCATAAACACCCGTAGCAAGTACCGCCGAACCATCACAAATTGCAAATTCATCAGGATAGGTAAAGGCCTCAATGGTTGCTCCAAATTCTTCGGCCGAAATTAAGTTCAGATACTTAATGTTATCGGCATATAGCGGATTTGCCTCCGCACCAGAGGGACTTTCTGTTACACCGGTAAGACCATGCCAGGCCACGACCAGAGGATACAAGACGGTTATTTGGTTCTGCGGATAGAAAACGCCACGATCAATGCCCGTTTCATATAATCTTTTACTAACGGCATCCCAT
>CAZAFQ010000113.1:0-2109 GCA_964484885.1 uncultured Candidatus Saccharibacteria bacterium
TTTTTACCTCACCGGCATCAACCATCTCGGCTTCACTGAACCAGTTATCAATCTGAATGCCCATTTTCTTAATGGATGGCTTAATCATTTCTTCTAGAAAATCTTTTACTGCCCTCTTGCCAAGCTCCAGCGGCTCCTCCCTAAATTTCTCGATAATTGATTTGTTCTTCTTAGCCCAAGAATTAATGTAATCGCCTCGGTACAAATCCTTTTGATCTTCGATAAAGCCGACGGCAAAGAGGATTGATTCCCCTAAAAGTTTAACCTGATTCCCTCTGTCGTTGACATAATATTCTCTTTCAACCTGCCATCCGGCCTTTTTTAATAGATTTGCCAAAACGTCTCCCGAGTAGCCCCCCCTTCCATTGGCAAGCGTCAGCGGACCGGTAGGATTAGCGGAGATAAATTCCACTTGTACTTTTTGCCCCTTCCCTAGATTCTGACTGCCATACTCTGTCCCCAATTTTAAAATCATTTTTAAATTTTCTGTCAAAGCTACCGGGGAAAATCGAAAGTTTAAATAGCCGGCAGCTGCTTTGGCATTGGGGATTTCTTTTTCCAGGAGGGCAGCAATTTCTTGTGGAGATTTTTGGAGAAATGACGCTAGTTTGAAAGCGATATTAGTTGCTAGGTCTCCGAATTCAGGCTTTTTCGGTTTCACAAAAGTGATTTCCGCTTCTGATAATTCTAAAGAAGCATCAAGGGTTTTGACAGCTTTTAGAATAGCTGACTCAAGTTCTTTCTTATTCATATTATTTATTATAACCAAGTTATTTTAAAAAGGAAAAGTCCGTCCCAATAAATTGGGACGGACTTCTTGTATCCTAGGTGATGCGGTAGATCTGAGAATATCTCTATCCAACAATATGGACATGCTCGCTACGGATAAAGCCACCGCGGTAACCAATGACCTCTAGGAGCCCCTCAACATCACAGATGGGACAACAACCGTTCGGGCTAAGCATCGCAAAACAACGGCAACAGGTATTACTTTCAGTTCTAACTTGACTCAGAAGCTGAGCCACCCCAGAGTCGATGTTAGTCCTCCCTTCAAGTTGAGAAATAGCCAGAGTCCAGGGATCTCTCATCCTAAGCTCTCCTCATACGGTTGGTTCCGGCGGTTCATTCGAGTTCCCTTTCTTATAGGCCTCCTCCCAAATGCATAGTTGTATCAAGTAACTATGACATTTACGGCATCCGGCTTTGCCAGATCTTGCATGCTTTAGTAGTTCTATAATATCAGCACTGACTACCGGTTCACACCGGGCTAAAGCCTGATAGACCCCTCTCAACAAAGATTGAATTTCCTCACAGCTTCTCTTTCGCGTTCTCCCCACCGCAGTCCATCCTCCTAAAATACAAGGTACAAGGAATGGTTTGTTATATTATAAAATAACCCTTATGTCAATAAGAAACTGGCGCAGACAGGCACAGCAAGTTATAATGTCATGCATGCCAAAGATAATCACCGCTAATAAAAAAGCAAAATTTGATTATGAAGTAATAGAAACTTATGAGGCCGGGGTTGTTCTTACAGGACCTGAGGTTAAGTCTATTAAGCTTGGACATATCTCTATCAAGGATTCTTTTGCCACTATCAAGGCAGGTGAAATTTTCTTAACAAATTCTTATGTTTCTCCTTATCAACAAGCTTCTAATGTGAATCAAGAGCCAAATCGATCTCGAAAGCTCCTCTTAAAAAAATCGGAAATTCAAAAATTAGTTGGCAAGATGCAAGCCGAAAGATTGACACTCATTCCAACTGCGGTTCTCCTAGAAAGAGGGATGGTTAAGGTTGAACTTGCACTTGGAAAGGGCCGAAAGCAATTTGACAAGAGAGAGGCTATCAAAAAAAGAGAACAGAAGCGAGAAATCGAAAAATCAATTAAAGAAAGGGGGCGTTAGGGGTTATTAGCTACGCTTCCGCTGCAAACGAGCGGGGTTTTTACTTTTTTTGTGATCAGCGACTTCTATATAAAATTTCAAAAGCCGATCTTTACACTTGGTTATCTCATGCTCTGAAGCCAGTCGGACTGAGTTCCTCCCGAATTTCTTCAGCTTCTCTGAGTCGGTCAAAAGCTTTTTGATATTTTTTGCTAAATCAGTAGC
>CAZAFQ010000114.1:0-2098 GCA_964484885.1 uncultured Candidatus Saccharibacteria bacterium
TACCAGGTACGGTACCTGGTACGGAGAAAAATGGCACCATTGACTTTTATATTATACTCCTGTCTTTGACAGTTGTAAGAAGACAAAACTCTGGAAACCCATGTGAATAGGGAAGTCCAGAGTTTTATTGTTTTGTAAAAAGTGAGTAATGTTTTTATTTTTTAGTGTCTTTAAAAATATTTTTCATTTGTTTTGTACTAATAATCTCATAATCCGTTCTGAAACCAAAGGCTTCATGTAAAGCATCCGTAAAATCGGTTCTTGTATAAGTCGGGATATATCCTTCAGCTGAAACATTATAAAAGCTCATTTCTCTTAGGCCAGTAACTATTTCATGACTTGTAAACTTGTCGTTTAATCTCTTTTCCAGGTATCTATATAGGACCAGGGCAAGGAAGCAGGTAGTGAAATGGGCTTCTATTCTATCATCACGGCTTAGGTAAACAGGTCTTGTTTTGAATTCGTATTTCATGATTCTAAAGCATTCTTCGATTTCCCAACGTCTATGATTTATCTTAATAATAGCTGTGGCATCATCCTCTAGATTAGTACATACTGCATAGAAACCATCATACATTTCTTCCTCTGCAATTGCCTGTTCATTTATGCTGTATACGGCTTTATTGGCAACCTCACCATCCTTAGTTACATTTGTTGATGATATGAATCTTTTATAATCATTTTGATTCTTCTTTTTAATACTAGATGGTCTACTTTCAATCAGTGTAGCTGCCCGTTCTAATTGTCTTTTTCTGATTTGTCTTTGATAATCTCTGTATTTCAGGGAGTATGTGATTATAAGCTTCTGCTCTAAACCATCTTCCTTTATCCATCGTTCTTTGAAAAAAGTCTCGGATTTATATTTCTCATAGGTTTTCTCATCGCGATCGATTATGCTGATATCATATGTTTTGTTACTTCCAGAAAGATGCCATCCTGTAGGGTCAAGTGCCCATTGTTTGATATGCTTCTTTAGTTTTTTTACAGATTGTGTTGTTATAAAAGCTCTGCCCTGTTTGTCATTGAACTTACGATTATCAGTAGATGATAATCCTGCATCTGTACACACAATAAACTTTGATAATTCAAAGTCTTTTAAAATCTTTTCTTCTAAAGGTTTTAGAGTTTGTTGTTCATTAGTATTGCCACTATGAATACTGAAGGCTAGAGGAATACCGTCTCCGTCCATGAATAAGCCCATTTCAACAATCGGGTTAGGCTTATGATCTTTGCCGACACCGTATTGTTTAAGACCTTCCTCCTGCTCTATTTCAAAGAAGTAGTTCGTACAATCATAGTAAAGGATACGGTCATTTCTTTTTGAGACAGATAGACTGTTTTTATAAAGCTCTGACTGAATAAAATTCGTTTCTTTAGCAATAACTTCTAGAGCTCTGTATACTTGATGTATTTCAAAGTCAGGCTGTTCTAGCAACGTCTTTGACTCCTGGTAGGTATTTAGTTTTGATGAAGGGAAAAGTATTCTTCCATAAATTAATCTTGACAGAATAGAATCAAGGTTAAATGTAAATTTATAATTTTTAGAGATTTCTTTGCAGATACTATTTAATCCTAATTGATGATAGAGTTGCTGCAAGAAAAGATATCCTCCGTTAAAGGATGTTTGCATGTTTTTTTTAATTAGTTTCGATTGTGTACGACTAATTATTACTTTTCTATATGATTCTTTTTCAGCTTCTGTAAGTTTTTTGGCATAGGCTTTACCCCAAGCAATGGGATCTTCATATATTTTAGACAACTCTTCATATGTACCAAGTTTTTCTACAACTTTTGAAGAACGCTTACCGTTTTCATATATAGACTTAACTATATATAAAGATGCAGCATTTTTTGATTTAATAACCTGAAGTCTCAAAATAAAACACCTCCTTAATACCCTTATTATAACACATTGTGCAACATTGTGCAATAGAAAAGTATAAAATTTGACAAAAAAATGAAGCCTTTTCAATGGCTTCAGCGATTTTCTTATTATTCAACTGTCAAAGACCCGCATATATGGTGGAATACAGGCATATCATGATAAACTGATATAAGGTATAGCTTACTTAAAAACCGTTGACTGTACAGATAATAA
>CAZAFQ010000115.1:0-2065 GCA_964484885.1 uncultured Candidatus Saccharibacteria bacterium
TCTCTCGAACCCCTGACAGACTGGTCACCTTGATAATGAACATAGTCTTTTATCACATTCCACGCGAGCTCATGCGTGAACTCGAAGCTCTGAATCAAACCCTGCTTGATTAAATCGATTTGTATTAACCCAAATTCTTCTCCCGTATCAAGGGATTCTTTAGTAATATGATTCGTTACGTAATCTACACTATCTTCTAGTTTTCTTAACGCTTTCTTATAATTGCTAAAGCGCTGTAGCCAACGAATATCTTGATTCTTCATATCGGAATATTTGAGTGATTAGACTGCTAATTTAGTTATTTATTTTGATAAGCCACTCCCAATAGTGGATATTCCAACCTAAAAGATTGCTGTTGAAGAGGTCGAACACGCACACGTTCGAAAACCTTTAGTCGATACAAACATTTTTGGAGAATTTAAGCAGTAAGTAGCCCTTTTATAAAATCACAACACACTGTGATTTTATCTCATTTAGCCTCTTTTTTCTTAGTCCTCCTTCAAAATCACAATATAGTGGGGTTTTCCTTGTTAAGTAAAAACGAAAACATTATTTTTGCTTTTAAATCACAATATAATGGGATAATGGGATTATGGAAAGGTTTGGGAATATCATAAAGGAGAGGCGCAAGGAACTCTCCATTACACAGCGAGAACTTGCGGCACTCGCCGGGATCGGGATCAATACACTCACGAAAATAGAACGGGGGGAAGCAAACCCGTCGTTGAAGATCGTTCTGAGAGTTCTTGACACCCTCGGTCTGGAAATGAACATCAAGATAAAGTCGATGAATCTCTAAACATATTAGCTATGAGAAAAGCAAATGTATATTTCAATGGGATGTTAGCAGGAGAATTGACCGAGACAACGGAAAAAGAGTATGTCTTCTGTTATAATGACGCTTACTTCAAAGATGCAGCAATGCCCGCCATCAGCCTGACATTGCCCAAAAGCAGCCAGGAACACCGCTCCGGATTTCTGTTTCCGTTCTTTTTTAATATGCTCTCCGAAGGAAGTAACCGGCTCTCTCAATCGAGGCTACTGCGCATCGACGAGAAAGATCATTTCGGTATTTTATTGGCCACGCCACAGCATGATACGGTCGGAGCCATAACCGTTAAACCCGTCACATGATTATGAAAGAGATAGCGAATTGCCCGTCTGCACTGGCTGCAGGATATGACACCTATAGTCCCGTGGCTTTAAGAAGGCTTTTTGACAAACAAATGGTTTCTCACACGCTCCCATACGAGACGATTGAAAAAAGCGAGGAAGACGCGCAACTTTTCATGGAAAATAAAATGCGCGTTTCCATATCAGGTGTCCAGAGCAAATATTCAATGGTGATCAAGTATGGAGAGTTGAAGTTGGCTCCCGAAAATGAGCAGGGACACTATATATTAAAGCCTAAACCCTCGGAAATAAAAAATCCGCTGGAATGTGCCGCCAACGAAAACCTTACCATGAAGATAGCCGAACAGGTTTTTAAAATGGAAACGGCAGCAAACGGGCTATGCTTTTTTCAGGATGGAGAAACAGCTTATATAACCCGGCGCTTTGATATAACTCCGGATGGAAATAAATACAGAGTCGAGGATTTCGCGTCATTGGCCGGACTTACATCCGAAAATGCAGGGGATAATTTTAAATATGATTATAGTTACGAAGAGGTAGCCGACCTGATAAAGAGGTTTTTACCGGCTAAGTCTGTGGAATTGTTGAAGTTCTACCGGCTAATACTATTCAACTTTCTTTTCTCCAACGGAGATGCTCATCTAAAAAACTTTTCAGTGATTGACAGGGGGGGAGGTGATTTTCGTCTTGCGCCGGCCTATGACTTGTTAAACACACGTATCCATGTGGACGACGCGGATTTTGCTTTAGACAAAGGTCTATTTAAAACAGACAGGAGTGATTTTTTTAAAGGAGGGAAAGCCATTGGTGTTTCCTTCAAGCAATTTGCCTTGGCAATAGGACTGCCGGAAACGATTGCCGATAAAGAGTTGTCCCTTTTTACAACTAAGCATCCCTTGATAGATGAATTGATAGATCGTTCTTTCCTGTC
>CAZAFQ010000116.1:0-2045 GCA_964484885.1 uncultured Candidatus Saccharibacteria bacterium
CCTGAGTTTTACAGCAAAAAAGAATAAAAGGAGCCTGTAACCCATACATAGAAAGGGTTACAGGTTCTTTTGTCTATTCCGAAAGTTGTTGGGAAATAGTTCTTTTTTTGGCGCCGGCGATAATTTTTTTTATCTCTCCTAAAGACATAAATCTTTTGCTAAAATCAATTCCTACTGATTCGCTAATGGCTTTAATTGTACTGTTAAAGTGGTCAAACATGAAATAGTTTTCAGTTAAGTAAGTCCCGCTAATTTGACGAAGTTCATTAATAATCACGGTCGGAGAATATTGCCTTTTAGTTCTAACCTCAAGCAAGCGTAGTATCAATAAGGCAGTAAAACAAGTAAGGAAATGGGCTTCAATATGATCTTTACGCGATACATACACCGGTCTTGTCTCAAGGTCGCTCTTAGTAATACGAAAAGATTCTTCAATCCGCCAAAGCCCCCGATATGTTTCGATAACCTCAAAGTCAGGCATATCTAATTCACTAGTTACTATGGCATAATATCCATCATACTTTTCTTCTTCAGAAATTTTTTCCCAATTAAGTGTGGGTTGACGGTTGGCAGTTAATATTTCGCCTGTTTCCTTATCATAGACTAGATTCTTAACATATTTAGCCGACCCATAAGAAGAAGCCCGATTAAATGCTCCCGGGTTTTTAACTAGCATTTTAGCTTTTTCAATCGCCAGGGCTCTTTCGGCCCTAGCCTTTTTTGCATACTTCGGACTATAGAACACAATTTGTTTTTCATCTACAGGCGCCTTTACCCGTTGACCTTCCACATTAGTAACCCAAATCTCCCTGGGATAAATGCGGGATTTAATTCTAAAACCATTTTCCTGTTCTATGTAGCCCTTATCATTTAAAACGTAGTTTTTTAACGATTTTTGGGCCCCTCGAATTGATTGCGAATAAATATATCCATCGCCTATAATAATATTGTAAGCGATGTTTTCCCCAGTATTTAAGCCTTTATCCGCAACTACTACCATACGATCAATATTATAACTTTTTTTCAGTTCCGACAGAACAGGTAAAAGCGTACTACAGTCATTGGTATTACCGCTAAATAGTCGATAGGTAATTGGAATCCCTTCCCGATCCATCAACAACCCCATTTGCACAATGGGATTAGGCCGGTGCTCCTTAGAAACACCTTTCTTTCTTAGTTGATCGGATTCCTCGATTTCAAAATAATAATTTGTCACATCGTAGAAAACATTGCTCATATCGCGACCATATTTCAAACGGACTCCCTCATGTAAATGCAATAACAGAGCCTCTTTATATTTTTGAAAAAGTGTCAAGGAGCGATAAACATCCATCAAAGAAAATTCAAACTTTTCAAAGTAAGCGTCTTTTCTTTCAAAAGTTTTCTTTTTCGACCCGGGTTCCAGAATCCTTAAAAACACTAGCATCTTAAAAATATCGTTTAATAGAAAGTCTGTTTGTAGACTCCGTTGGCGGTTTGCAAAAAATTTATCGATTTCCATTTCGTGATAAATGGCGCTGAGTACAGAAAAGCCAAGGTTTTTTCGCAACTGGGTGGAGCCATCAATTTTGTCCGTTGGTATAAAAGTAAAAGTAACCGGATTATTTAAATCCTTATCCCGCTTAGTCATTTCTCTTGCCAATTCCTTGAAATGAGCGATGGGATCTTCAAAGTCTTGTTTTAACTCATCAAGATAACCCAAAGCCTTAATGGTTTTGTGGCGAGTTTTACCCGTATTGGGATCCCGATATCCCTCCACAATAGACAAAAAAGTCCGGCCGGTTCGCTTATTTGGTATTGTTTTTAGGAACATTCCTTTCACCTCCTATGTCTTAATTATACCACAACGGTCATCAACGTACAACATATTTAAGTATTAAATTTGACAAAAAAATATCCGCAACCTTACGTCATTCGCCGGTTACGGAGTGGCGAGTCAAATTTTAGACTGTAAAACTACGGATTATGTTTCCTGAAGCAGATGTAACCAGACTCTACATCAGCAATCATGCGGTTAAAGTCTGGTCTATCAAAAGTTGTACCGC
>CAZAFQ010000117.1:0-2045 GCA_964484885.1 uncultured Candidatus Saccharibacteria bacterium
AGACCCCATATGGCCTGAAATCAAAGGTTTCCAAACTTTCGGTAATTATAGCTGATTGCTGGAAACCTTTTTTTATTAAGATTTCATTCACAAGACCGCTAGCAGGTACTTGAATCTGATTTGAGGTACTGCATGGCATATTTCATTTGTATAAATTGTACTATTTTATTTGAATTCTCCTAATTTATTCGTTGAAAATATATAAAGGAAGTAGTATCCTGAGTTTTGCAGCAAAAAGAGTATAAAATACCCGTCAGTCCCAGTAAATATAAGGGCTGGCGGGTTTGCTTTTTTGTCGGATTTTCATAGTATATTTTCTATTTTTTTGTGTCAGCTAAAACTTTTTTTATCTCTCCTAAAGTTCTTATACGCTTTGAAAAATCAATATTCATAATATTTCCGATATCTTTTAATACTTCATCATAATAATCAAATATATAATAATTCTGTTGAAGCTGACTGCACTGTGCATTTGAGAGGGAATCGAGAAGATTTCCAATGCTGTATTTTCGCTCCAGTTTCATTTCCAGAATCCTTGCAATGGTTAGAGCAACAAAGCAGGTAAGAAAGTGAGCTTCGATATGTTCCCTAGTCCAAACAAAGACAGGTCTTGCTTCTAATTCGCTTTTGGTTACTTTGAAAGATTCTTCAATTCGCCATAAGCCCCGATAGATCTCTATAATCTCATCATCCTTTTTATCCATCTCGCTGGTAAGAAGAACGTAGTAACCATCTAAAGCTTCTTCCTGCCTGAGTTTCTCTTCATTGATTTCCAGAATTGAAGAAGCTGTTAAAATTTCACCACTTTCTTTGTCATAGTCTATTTTCTTAACATACTTAGCAGCACCATAAGAGGTAGCCCTAGTATAGCTTCCAGGATTTTTTGCAAGATCCTGTGCTTTGGAAAGAGCAGCGGCACGATCCGCTTTTGCTCGTTTCGCATATTTTTCACTCCAGAAAACAACCTGCTTTTCATGAACGGTTTTCTTTAACTTCTTCCCATTTCGAGAGGTTACCTGAATGGTTCGGGGACATCTGCGTGATTTACGTTTGTATTCGGTGCCAAGCCATTCATATCCTTCGTCCTTCAGAACATAAGCTTTCATATCTTTGTCAGCACCACGAACAGACATACTAAATATATATCCATCCTTGGTAGGGGTGTTTATGGTGTACCAGATGTTGTCACCAGTAGTCATCCCCTTATCTGCAACAGAGATGACTCTGCCAAGTTCAAACTCTTTCTTAATTCTTCCAAAGTTAGGGCGATATGTCAGACAGTCATTGGTGTTGCCTGCAAAGAGCTCATAAGTAATCGGAAGTCCGTTGTTGTCCATAAAAAGCCCCATCTGCACGATTGGATTTGGACGATGCTCTTTTGAAATACCATTACAGGTGAAATCATTCTGAGTATCAGATTCAAAATAATAATTCGTCACGTCGTAATAAATGAGGCTGGTGTCTCGCCCGTAGTTTTCCTTGATCTTATTATTCATCCAGATCTGTAGGTTTTCTTTATGCTTGTGCAAAAGAGAAAGACAGCGGTAAACATCATCAAGAGAATACTCTGTTTTCTCGAAAAACATCTCCCGGTTATCGAAAGAAGATTTTTTTGATGCAGGTGTAAGCAGTCTAGAATAAACCAGCATCTTCATAATGGTATTGGCATCGTATTCTTCTCTGGAATGTCTCTGCCGATTTATTAAAAAAGTGTTGATGCCAAGTTCATGATATATTTTGCTGAGGGCAGCATAGCCAAAATTCTTCCTAAAAGTATCACCAGGACAAAGCCTGTCAGAATCATAGAAGGTAAAGTTAATAGGAGTATTTTTTTCGTTCTTTTCCTTCGTAAGCTGTTTTGCACATTGGGTAAAATATGCAATGGGATCAGAGTACTGTTTTTCAAGTTCATCAAGATATCCCAGTGATTCAATAACTTTATGCTTGGTTTTCTTGGTGGCTTTATCATAGTATCCGTCCACGATTGCCAGATTAATTCGACCTTTTGAATTTCGAGTTTTCTTAAGAAACATCAGTATTACCAA
>CAZAFQ010000118.1:0-2023 GCA_964484885.1 uncultured Candidatus Saccharibacteria bacterium
TCCCTGTGAATCCTACTTGCCGAAAAGAGACCTTGAGCAAAGTTGAAGGATTCCCTTATTATTTTATCCTAAACAAATTCCTGTGAGTCTAATCATTCTCTTAATTAACAAAAAATCTCTGGTAATAACCAAAGATCTCTCTTTCCGAACTCTTACCTCGGTAGCATATTGAGGATCCTGTATTCTCGCTTCGTTATTTTAACAAAGCTACGATCCAGCTACTGTCTTTGGCTGTTGCCTTCTCGCTAAGTCGGAGTTACCCAACCCGAAAGAAGCTATTTATTATTATAAGAGATATTCTAACAAACAAGTGTGATTCCGTCAACAATTTAAATTAAATTTAAAAAACTACTGATAATAATATTAAAAGATGCCTAATACTAAAATTTCTTCTACTTACATAGTTTTTCGCAATAAGCTCTTGAAACATATTCCTGCTAGCACAGCTATCGAGAAAGAGGTCCAGCTATGGAAGATTTGTTTAAGAAAAAATCACATCGAGCAATAATCGTGCTGTTCTACGCCATCCTTGATGTCGTTCTCATCATCCTTGATCTTGCTCTTTCTTAGTGTTAGCTATATAGGCCCGGCCTCACACTGGGCTTTTCCTTTACTAAATTTTTACCTTTTTCCTGATTCCGCTCATTATCTTTAGCTCATCTTGTAAAAATCTCGTAATTAAGAACTTTTCTTTTACTGATTCTCTTGCTGCTTGCCCCATTCTCTTTCTTTCATCAGGGTTGTCCAAAAGAAATAAGGCTTTCTCTGCTGCCTCAGTAGGCGAATTAACTAAGAAGCCGTTTACGCCATCCTTTATCTGCAGCCTGATCCCGCCGACATTTCCACCAATCACTGGTTGACCCTTCCACATCGCTTCGGTCACTGTCAGTCCAAAGCCCTCTCTCAATGATTTCTGGAAAATTACATCTGATCTGGACTGAAGTGCATTAATAAATTTAAGATCAGAAATTCCTTTTAGCTGCTCAATGGCAGTAAATAAGAAAATATCTTTTTCTTCGGTCGCTTTCTTCTTAACATCTTCAATAATTCTTATCGCTTCTGGATCATCCTGAGCCTGAACAATCCCAGACAAAACCAGTTGAGCCGTAGGATATTTCTTTTTTACAACCTTAAAAGCATCTATAACTCCAAAAGGATCTTTCCAGGGGTCAAAACGTGACACTTGTGTCAGCAAAGGACGACTGCAATCAATGTTAAGGTTCGCCAATATCTCTTCCGCCTCGCTAGTACCCATATCTTGATTTTTTACCGTCAAAGGATCTATAGCAGGATGACTAATAACAGTGTTCTCAAGTTCGACATTTTTAGGAACAAAGTTTTGACAGCTAAAAAGAATGGTATCGTATCTCTCCAAATATTCACCAATAAAATTCAAAGTATCACTATTCGGATTTGTTAGGTCAATGTGGATTCTGGAAATCATAGGAATTTCATTAAAATCAGAAATTAAGGCGCAGGGCTGTGGATCATGAATTACAAGAAGGTCAGAGCTGATACTAGAGATTTCATCTGCCAGGATGTGGTTAACCTGACAGTACAGTTTTTTTTCTTCTGAAGAAAGAGAAACGGATGAACCCTGAAGGGAATTATGCATTTTCTTAGTTATTTCAAAAAATTGTTCCTGATTTTTGAAATTCGAAAAAACTAACCAGTCGACATCAAGGCCCAAACTCTTTTCAATCGGAATCAAACTGTGTAAAATTTCTGCGACACCACCACCTTGAGCGGTAGAATTAATATGAATTATTTTTTTACCTCTAAGAAGTGAAGCATTTTGCTTTATCTCAAATTTAATTGCTTCTGAAATAAATGGCTTATAATTTTCAAAGTTTTTTTCTTGCACTTCAACTTTTTTTAACATTTTATTACCTTTCTACATAAAAAAACCTCTGACCCGCTCCCCTAATAATACACACAGACTGTAAAATTATCAGCAGTGTGAAAGGGGGTAAAAATGGTAGGAATTTCTGGAGAAGTTAAAACTGAAATATTAGCTAAAGTT
>CAZAFQ010000119.1:0-1994 GCA_964484885.1 uncultured Candidatus Saccharibacteria bacterium
TTTTGGCCGCTATTATTTTTGGGATGCATGATGTCGACAGTAAAAAAAGAAGTATTAACTCAAAAAGGTAGGGAATTATTCCCTGCCTTCAAAAATTTTAAAGATTTTTATTTGGCCGGAGGAACCGGTTTGGCTTTACAGATAGGTCATCGCATTTCGGTTGATTTTGATTTTTTTACCGGTGAGTTTATTCCAAAAAGCTTTCTCGGTGCTGTTGAAAAATCTTTTTCCGGAAGAAAAGTCCTGCTTTCCGTTAATAACTCCGAAGAGCTGACCGTTTTCATCGATAAGGTTAAAGTTACCTTCCTGAGATATCCTTTTCCTTTAATCGGCCGCCTTTCCGAGTATGGGGGAGTCAAGGCAATGGACGCAAAAGAGATAGCTGTTACAAAGGCTTATACTATTGGCAGAAGAGGGTCTTTCAAAGATTATGTTGATTTATATTTTTGCCTTAAGGAAGAAATTATCAGTTTGAATGAGATCATTAGTCTTGCCGAAAAGAAATACGGCCAAGAGTTTAACGCCCGCCTTTTTTTAGAGCAGCTTGTTCTCTTGGAAGATGTTGAGGACGTGAAAATAGTCTTTCTGAAGAAAAAGGTAGACAAAAGAGAGATTGAGGAGTTTTTTAAAGAGAGGATAAAAAGGATTAAGATTTAATTTTTATCATTGCAGACTCCTTAGGAATTCCTCTGCCTGGGTTTTGTGTTCTGGGAAGAGCTCTATTATTTTTAGGGCTGTTTTTTTTGCTTCTTCTGTTTGGTCTAGTTCTTTGTAAACGAAAGCCAAGGAAGCATAATGTTGGGGGTTGTCAGGTTCAAGTTTTATCAATGCCGAGTAAGTCTTGACCAGGCGGTCGTAGTTTTTGATTTCGATGTATGCTTTGGTCAGTTGCAGCCAAGACTCTTTGGTTTTTATAGGATAGCGCATCTTGGTTGCTGTTTGCATGTAGTCATCCGCTTTTTCCAGATCGTTGAGATAAATATTGCTTAACCCGGCCAGCCAATAACAGGCAGTGAATTTTTCGTTCAGTTCAATACATTCTTCAGACTTTTCCAGAGCTTCTTTGTATTTGCTGGTTAGCAAGTTTGTTTTTATCAGTTCCCGAAAAGCTTCCTGCCTTTTCGGGCTAAGAGCAAGAGCTTTTTCTAGAGCTGCTCTTGCTTCTTTTTCTTTGTCTTCCTGCCAGTTTTCCATCAAGAGATTATTGTATTGTCCCAGCAGGATCCAGGTCCTGGTATAGTGGGGCATGAGTTCTGTTGCTTCTTCTAGAGCGTTTACAGCTTTTTCAGTTAATTCTTTGACTTCTGCCAACTCTTTTTCTTCGATACATTGGTTTATTATTTCAATGTATTTTAGCCTTGAATAATTGTCCAAAAAGCTTTTCTCGATCAAGATACTTTCCATTTTTTGCGCGGCAGCATTGCACATTCCTTCTTTTGCCATAAGGCCGGCAATGTTAATTTGGCTGTTGATTTGAAACGGTTTTATATTGAAAGACCAGATAAACCAGACCAAAAGAATGAAAAGCAGGAGCTTTAAGAAGGTAGGTCCTTGTATTTTTTTATTCGCGGGTTTGCTTGTTTCTAATGCGGAAATAGTGGGGAACGATAAATGCAAAACGTAGCCGATGAGTAAGAATAAAATAAGGTAAATTGAGAATGTGTCAAAGCTAAAGAGATTGGCGACAAGATATCCGATAAAAGCTGTCTGGATGCCGTGATGAATTAAAGCCTGGGAAGGGTTTTCTTTTTTTGTCTTTTGCAATTGCCGGAACAATGCTCCGAACAATAAAAGATAAATTATTAAGGCCGGAATGCCAGCTGTGGTGCTGATATCAAAAACGAAATTATGGGCTCTGTCCCACCAACTTTCAAAGCTGCCAGGCATTTTTTCAATGCCTGTTAAAGAAGGATCGTAATATTTATCAAAGCCGATGGCGAAGTTCTCCGGACCGTAGCCTAAGATCGGCCTATCCTTTAAGGTTTGCCAGCTTA
>CAZAFQ010000120.1:0-1992 GCA_964484885.1 uncultured Candidatus Saccharibacteria bacterium
ACGCGCCTCCGCATCACTAATTTCTTCACCAAATTCTTCTTTGTAGATTTGTTTGAATGAGTCGAGATCTTCTTTTGTAAATTGCATAAATTATTTTTATTCTTAATTACTTAGTAATGCATGGGCAGAAAATCATTTCCTGAAAGGATTGGCCTAAGAAGGATTCAAAATTTGCAATCGGATGAGCTTCCTGATTATGTTAGGAAACGAATTTGGAATAAACTAAAATTATTTATTGAAGCATGTCAAACTAATGAATCGCTTCTTTTAAAGATTTGGGATGGTTTTTTTAAAGAAAATCTTGACGAAATAGAGGATGTTCGATTGGGATATAAATTCGGAGCTATAAAAGAAGAATTTGATAAGTTGTCGTGGGATGAGGTACTTGATTTGGTCGATTATGTTGTTTATCACACCGAGGGGGAGGGCGGTGATGAAGTACTCCAGATGAGTCAGGTTGTGGTGCTTGGTCAATTGACAAAAAGTCTTAATGAAGTCTTTGAAGAAGAAAGGGTCCCATATAGAATTATAGATTGTCGTGTAGTTCCTCTTCTTGGTAAAGAAGAAGCTAGTTCGGTAGAAGATATATTTAGTCTTCCTGATAACTATAAATTGGTTCAAAACCATTTCCGGAAAGCTCTTATATATTATTCTCAACGGCCTACACCCGACTACTCAAATTCAGTAAAGGAAGCGGTGAGCTCTATAGAAGCGCTTGCTCGCCTGGTAACAAAGAAGGAATCCGGGGTTTTAAGTGAGCTCGCCCAGGATCTTCCTATTCATTCGGCACTAAAGGAATCTTTGAAGAAACTTTATGGATGGGCTGGAGATGAAGGGGGTATCAGGCATGCGGAGAAAAAAACATCGAAGGTTGATTCAACTGAGGCCAGGTTTATATTAGTTATAGCTTCTGCATTGATACATTATGTAGTTGCAAGCAGGAGCAGTAAGTCTTAGGAGTAGTTCTAATGCAGTCCACTCTGCTCCACCAACTAAAAAATCGCTTATGTAGGCGATTTTTTGTATTGAGGAAATAGCTTGAAATAATATGAAATATCTGGCAGTTTAGAAGTAGATTTACCTATAAAACATATGGATATTTTTCGTGATTACTCTCACCAAAACGTAAAAACTAGAATTAAGAATAAGGAATACTTACGTAAAAAGGTCTCTGACAGAAAGATCTTGGAAAAAGAATTCAAGATACTGCAATTCTTAAATGATGATCCTGCTACCCCTCAAGTGCAAAGGCTGGACGAGGATTGCTTTCTTGAAGAATATATTACTGGGAGAAAACTAACTCCTGCTGATATCAAAAATCCTAAGATCCTTAATAAGGTGGCTGAAATCATCCAGAGAATTCACAGCCGTGATATTACTGCTGCAATCAAACCTTATATAAAAAATTCTTTCCTAGAAAAAGAACAGTATAGCTCTAAGAAAATCGGCTTAGAGATTCTAGCTAACTGTTCTCGTGAATGTATTGCGGATTTATATTCTCCTTTGGTAGAGACCTGGGGAAAATTTGATAGATCTATCGCCGGTAGACATCTAACTCTCTGCTTAATACATGGTGACCTAAGTTTCAACAATTTTCTCAGAAGTGATGGAGATATTTATCTAATTGATTGGACTGATTGCAGGTTTGATGCCCACACTTGTGATGTCTCCCAGCTCTTCTACTTAATGTCATTTGCATCCAATCAAAAAAAATACTTCCTAGACCGTTACTGCTTTGGAAATGTTGATGAGGAGACCCTGGCGATCCATCGGTTACTTCTTGTCTTGTATGATTTTGTAGCTATATATAAAACAAAAAAAATTATTAAAAAGGGTAAACTAAAAGAATTACAAACTCTCATAAAAGCTTTAGGATATGTCTAACGATTTTCTCTTACGGATTATTTTTTGGCTTTATTCTGACAAATTAGTGCAGGATAGGATTTTCTTGGAAGGGGGTGCAGCTCTACATTTTTTGTATGGTATAAAGCG
>CAZAFQ010000121.1:0-1981 GCA_964484885.1 uncultured Candidatus Saccharibacteria bacterium
TTCCATATATAAGGTATTATGATTCGATGTTTAAAGTTTATGTTTTCAAGTTCTCCATACGGTCCGGTGCCTTTGAGATGCCATATTTTTTCTAACCGTTCTGGATCAAATCCTCTTTTTACAAGATACCTTTTATGACTTTCCTCTATTAGACCGGTCCCCTTTGGCAAATAGAATATTTTCTTTTGAACTTTAACATTTTCTGTTTTTTGTTTTATTATTGGTATATCATATTGCCGTAGGATACTTTTTGCCTGAAAAGTAGTGACATTTAATAGTTTACTAATTACCGATATGTTGGGATGCCCTCCACATCTCCAGCAAGAGAAGAAATTCTCTTCTAAATTATATCCCAAATGATTTGATGTATCCCCACAAAATGGACAACATATGCCTATCCATCCGGTAGATATATTTTTCCCTGTTTCATCATAAGGAATATTGAAATCATTCAGTAATGCTTTTATGTTCATGATTTTTAAGTTGAGTATATTCTTTAATCAGATCACTAAGTAAAGTTTCCTGAGGCACTTCTTTGCCGTCATGAATAGCAGTTGTAATTTTCCGTTTATTATCAAGTATAGTTGCCAGTTTAGATTCAATAGTATTTTGTGATATAAGATAATATACATTAACATTGTCTTTTTGACCTATACGATGGCACCTATCACTAGCTTGATCTATGTCTTTTGGAGTCCAGGGGAGTTCTATAAATGCCACATTTGATGATGCTGTAAGTGTGATTCCCTCTCCGGCAGCTTTAATATTTCCAACGAATAGTTTTATACTTTTATCAGTTTGGAATTTTTCTGTTATTATTTGTCTTTCCTTTGAAGGAGTGGACCCATCTATTTTTACAGCAATGTTTCCAAATTCTTTCATGATTTCTGCAATAACAAATTTATGCACTGCAAAAACAACTAGTTTATCTTCTATTTCAAGGAAGTCATGAATCCATTCTTTTACATGTTTTATTTTGCCTTTCATGCAAACTTGTTTTAAAGCTTCCACACGGGTAAATTTCTCGGCACGAGATGCTCTTTCAGCGGCTTCCCTCCCCTTTGTTTCCATTATGTATTTGACAAAATCATTCTCAGCTTTTTTGTATTCTTTTTCATTGGATAAAACCATTGGTACATGACTAAATGTTTTGTCCGGCAATTCTTTCAATACATCTTTTTTGAGCCGTCTTAACATTATAGACCCTGTTAGTTTATTATGTAATAATTCCTCATTTGAGTGCCCTGAAAAATCCCATCCAAATCCGTTATGTTTCAGATTACAATACGTTTTAGCAAATTTCCATCTGTTAGGAAACAAATCAGGTCTTATTATTGATATAGCATTGTAAGCTTCTATTGGCCGATTTACTATTGGTGTTCCTGATAATCCTATTACGTGTGGGACACCTTTAGTAAGTAACTTTGCAGCTTTTGTTCGTCTTGCCGCATTTGATTTTATATGATGTACTTCATCAAATATGATTATTTGAGGATTACAGGATCTTAAATATGAAAGCCATGCATAAAGAATATCGTAATTGATTATTAAGATTTCTTCTTTTACCGGGTATGCTGTTGTTCCTGATAAAACCCTTACGCTTTTTTCATGTGTCCATTTTGAAATTTCACTTGCCCAATTGTATTTGATTGATGCTGGTACTATAATAATAACAGGTCTTATTTTGGGATGCAGGGACATCCATCCTATAGCTTGAATAGTTTTGCCAAGCCCCATTTCATCGGCAATCAATGCCCTTCCCTGTAGGGATTCTATCCATGATATGCCTTCTTTTTGGAAAGGGTATAATTCTCCCTTCAGTTTACCTACTTTTTCTTTTGGGATATTATCGTAGTATTTTTGTAGGTCGGCAAGATAATTAAGTAAGTTATCACAAAGCTCGAAATTCCATTCTTGTAGTTTTACTAATGATTTTGCAAAAATAGGGGCAGTCCAATATCCTTTTTCTTTATGCCATTTT
>CAZAFQ010000122.1:0-1963 GCA_964484885.1 uncultured Candidatus Saccharibacteria bacterium
GCAACCGCCTCGTATTGCCGTATAAACCGATATGCTTACCGTCATCAACCTTACCGTAAATAAACTTTTCTTTTGCCATACTTTATTATAACTCAACTCCCCCAATTATGGGGGAGTGAGTAACCGCTACGACCTTGACAGGGGGCGGAATCGCTACTGGCAAAATGCGCTGGCTTTTCCTTCCCAAGCCGTTAGCGAATCGAGCCGTTGACCAATCTTAACCATTTTCCTGACTCCAAGTAAATGGTCAATTTTTCTTCGCCTTCGCCACCTTCACCGACTTTTTAACCTTCTCAAGATTCTGCCTAAGATTCGTTAGGCGTGTCTTGATCTCCTGCTGATCCTTATTGCCCTTTTTGACCTCGGCCAAAACCTTATTAACCCCCTCCATATTAGCTTCGGTAAAATCGTTCAAATCCACACATATCGAATCTACCGAAAGCACAAAGTCTCTAACTAAACCTCTAGTTTTGGCTTCTCTCTTTCTGGCGCAATAAAGTTTGTGAAAGACCGAATTGAAACGGTCATCTTGAAAATCCCGATACCGACTGATTATTTTTATCAGTCTTTCAACCTGAAAGAACAGCGCCATCATAACAAGAGTAAACAAAACCACGGCTAAAAACATAGATGTCATTTTTATTCACCCCCTCTCAATCGTCAAATAAATCCTCCTGTACTGGTTCTGGTAATGGCTCCGGCTCCCGATAAATGAATGTCCCCTTACTGGCTTGTTTTTGTCGGCGCTTAGCAATAACGACTGGAGAAGACGGCCTAAGTTCAGAATGTCTCTCCTGAATTTTTTGTCTAACCCTTCTGACCGTTTCCGGAGAAGTCGCCTTAAAAAGAAAACATTGCCGGGGGATATAGTTAGAATTAGCCAACCCCTGCCTTTCCCAAACCCGCCAAATCAAAAGCCTATCATTCTCTCTAGTGGCTGGTTCTTCTTCTAAAATCAGCTTGACTTTATCGTAAACTTTCATAGGTTGTTATTGGTTGACAATTTCCAATCCTAAGACCCTCTGTACGCCCGTAAGAACGGCCAAATTGCCAAACAAAATATCCTATGGCAAAAACAACGAAAGCCAAAAGCAACATATCTCCAATAAAGTTAAATTTCTTCATTTTGCACCTCCTTTTGATTTGATAATACTTGCTCCAGTGGTATGTCATCTCCCCATGAAGCTATAAAATATCTTTCAATTTCGTCTCTATCAAACTCACCCTTAATTTTTTTGCAACCAATAATAACAGGGTCTTTGAAAGCCCTCTCAAATTTAACTGCCTCAGATTGTTCCTCGACCTTCAGCTCTTTGTCCTCAATAGCCCACACCTCAAAACTGTCAAAAAATGGCTTCGCTTTTTGCATAGCGTCAACACATACACTTGGAGGTAAATGGGGATATTTTTCAATAGAGTATTGATTGAGGTATTTACCTATTTTCCTAGCTTCTGCCTGTAAATTACTGACTATATAATTTGCTAGGCGTGGGTATCCGATTATTTCAAGAGTCCTTTTTTCTAGCTCTTTGGTTCTTTTTGCTATCTCATCATCAAGTTTCTTGGATGACTCTTTGAGTCCTGCTGTTTCATATTGTATCTTCATCGCCTTAGTTGCACCCAAAATCTGACCAAACTCTCCCCAAGCTCTCTTTACTCTTGACTCATCTGGATAATTTACTACCACCTCATTACCAAATACCGAAATCCATAATCCAACTATGTCGTGTGTTGGCTTAGTGATGACAATAGGCTGTGGCTGATTAACCACCATTTTAGCTTCAACTTTTGACTTTTTTCTAGCCATTTTGTACCTCCTCTCCCTCTCTGGTAACAAAGCATAATTTAACCCCATTTTCATCGGTAAACTCGTGAAGGTCGCCTTTGTCTCTTGGGCAAGGATTTTCAACTTCTAGCTTGGCAAGTGTTATTTCTTCTGGGTTGTTTTTCATATTTACCTCCC
>CAZAFQ010000123.1:0-1929 GCA_964484885.1 uncultured Candidatus Saccharibacteria bacterium
TAATTGTTATGTATGTTCAATTGAGTAAAGAGGACTTATAGGCAAATGATTTTAGCGTTTAAAAAAAATACATTTATTAAAACAAAGAAAAGCAAAAAAAGTATAACTTCCAAATAATAAAGTATGAAATTCAGGGTCAACGCATTTAAATTTTCAATAAATGTAACAAGAATTTGTCATCCCAGCCGGCCTTTAGACGTTTGGAGACCAGTGATCCTTTCGAAGTGTCCTGTTTTAGGAGATTAAGTGCTATTTTCCGGATGAATGAAAAATTCTGGGCGGAATTCTTCGTCCTTTTTCTTTGCCTATCCTCATCGAAAACCATATCCAGAGTCCAGTGGAGTTTATTTTCAATGCCCCAGTGCTCGCGTACAAAGCTATTAAAGTTCTCTGCATTATCAAGGACACTGCTAATGTAATAACGTGTTTCGGTTTCCTGTTTTTTCCCCGTATCCCTCTGTGCTGTTATCTTGACGACAGTCTTGAGTCCTTTCCATTGTTCCCTGTTGTCAATGAAACCCAGGTTCGTGATAATTTCACAAGTACGTGCCTCAATCCGTCCGTGCCCTTTTTCCGTCACAGAGTCGACCGAATCCGGTTTATGCCGGTTGAAACTGTCTTCCACCTGGGATAAAAGCTCTTTTTGATTACCCTTGACCGAGAGGATGTAATCGGCCTTGTTTTCTATGATTTTCTCTGCAATTTTTGTCTGGGTGCCGATGGCATCTATTGTAATGATGCTTCCTTCTATATCAAGCAAGTCCAACAGTAACGGGATGGCCGTGATCTCGTTGCTTTTTTCATCAACCTTGAGTTGTCCCAGGACCAGTTGGTTTTGTGATGCCCAGGCACTCACCATGTAAATGGGGTTTTTCTCATGGAAACTGTCTGTCGAGCCTTTTATGCACTTGCCATCCAGACTGATAACCTCTTTTGTGATGTTCTCGTCCCTAAGAGAATCGACCCACTTGATGAAAGCCTCCTCAAAAAGCCTGGGACGCAAACCGGAGAAAACCCTGTTGATGGTGTCGTGGGAAGGGATGCCATTGGGCAATTTGAGGAATGTCTTCAGCAACGGGAGTTTGGTTTTACCGAAAAGTTCAATGGAGTCCCACGATTCCGCCCCACAAATAACGGCAAGGATTGACAGGATAATGATATCGGAAAGCAAATGTTTCTTGTTCCTGTTGATACGATGGTCGGGAAGATATTCAAAATACTTATGCAAGGATGTTGTTTGGGTTGTCATATCTTTTTTAGTGCAAAGATATGTTCTTACGGCCTTATGATGCAAGATAAGTTATTAACAGGGAGCCCGTTAAATTGTTGATAACGATGACATTTTCGATTTTTTTATGCGTTGACCCTGACAATAAAAGTAATTATCTTTCCAATTCAACTCTTTGGAAATAGTTCGATTTTCATGTACTTTTGCGCTGGATTCTACAAAGAGTGAATTATTCAATTGTTAAGATGATGAATAGATCAACGGCAAACTTCCTAACGGCATGCATTTCTGACAAATCGAAAAGAGAAAAAAGACGTGAAGAACTGACAAAACTTGATCTCTCCTTTTCGATACGCAAAGGGCTTGCTGAGATTGTAGCAGGGGTTATCCCGCACAAAATGACGAGGAACCAATGTCGGGGAATTCTGCGCTATGGTCCAATACGGGTCCTTAAACTCCGCAGGGAAGTGTATCGCCATAGGGAGGTAGTTCCAAAATATTATCTGGCTGTCTGTACAATGGCAAAAAACGAAGGTCCCTATTTTAAGGAATGGATAGAATGGCATCATAACTTAGGTGTAGAGAAGTTTTACATATATGACAACGAAAGTACGGACAACACCAAAGAAATACTGGCTCCTTATGTCGCATCAGGTTTGGTGGAATATATCTTCTGGAAAGGGGTAAAACAACAATTGCCG
>CAZAFQ010000124.1:0-1875 GCA_964484885.1 uncultured Candidatus Saccharibacteria bacterium
AAAACTTCGGAAAAATGTAGTTTCCACAAAAAAAATGGTTTTAAGCTTTCTCTTTCTAACTCTTGAAGCGTTGATTGAATAGCTTCTATTTGTTGCTCGGCGAGCTTGATTTTCTTTTCGTCCTGGGTATTTTTCTTTACAGTATTTAATCTTTGAATTTCTTCGTCGCATTTTGCCGATATAAAAGACTGCTCTTTTTCATCAATCTTTTGCTTCAAAATAAGTTTCTTATTTTTGTTATTCTCCTCAAAATAAACGCTGTGCAATTTTTTCAATTCATCAAAAATGTCCTCGCTTTTATCCTTAAAGAGTTTATTCTGGGTTTCTCTTTCAAAGAGATTCTTTGCGGTTTTAGTTCGACGGTCAACTTTAACTAAATCGTCAAGATTAAATTTAATAACCGTGTCGCCAATAACCAAATCCTCAATCAAGCTATTGCCCTGCATTATTTTATAATCCAAGTTCGGCAACGGCTTGATCTGCTTAATATCATCCTCGTCAACAATCAAAGAGAGCCACAGACGAAGCTTGGCAATCTCAACAGCACCTGGATCAAGGTCTACGCCATAAAGAGAGTTTTGAATACAATCACGCTTGAAGCCGTAAATAGGCCGGTCGGTATTCTTGATATAGTTAGAAAGCACTGTCCGAGCTTTTACTATCTCGCTCATCATACCGACAGGAAAAGCCCCGGAGCCAATGGCTGGATCACAAACTTTAATCGTGGCTAGTTTATTATCAATTTCCTCGGCAAACTTACCGACGGACTCTGGTAAAATTGACTCATACGAGCCTTTGTAATCTGGGTCTTTTTCCTTTTTAGCAATATAAGCAGCTTCATGCTCGGCGACATTTTCTCCAAACTTGATTAGTTTCTCTAAATCTTTTTTGGAAACCTTACCCTCAAGCTTGGTTGCAAGGTAATTAATTAAGCTTTGCTCACACATATAGTGAACTATTTCTCGAGGGGTATAGTAGGTACCTTTGGATTTTCGGTCCCTAACCTCAAGTAGATTTTCAAAGACTTTACCGAGCATTTCTGGGTCCACGGCTACCTCTTTTTCCAGAGGTTCATCTTCTTTAACAGTAAAGTTATAACGATCAAAGATATCTAAAATACCATCGCCAATATCGCCAGTTTTTAAATTCTTGCGATCATTTGAAAATAAGTCATTGGGAATATTTATCGCCGTATTAACCCAGTCATAATTGTTGATTGGATCAAAAAGACCACCGTTCAAAAATGGGATTTTACATTCAAACCGGCTATAAAAATCATCGTCTCGTTCTTTGGCTAAAGCCTCATAAAACAACGGCTCAAGATAATCATTAAAATAATTCTTATCTGCGTCGCAAGCTTTGGTAAACAAAGTCCTCAAAAACCTCTTGTCGCCATCGCCCCAGCTTTTTGTCATTGGCACACCAAACCAACCCTTTTTCTGTAGGAAATATAAGAAAACAATCTGGCCAAGTAATTTTTTGGAAAAATCTACGATATTAACATTCTTCTCGGTAAAGTCCTTTTTGATGGCCGGATTATTACTGACGATGTCTTCCAGCGTCTCTTGAACCCTAAGGAATAGGTCCCGATATTTTTCAAAGAATTCTTTGGTAACTTTTTCAATATTAAAGGCTTCTTCGAGTTGCTTGAGTAAGGGATTGTGGCTATCGTCCTCAACAATGGGAGAAAGGCGACTCTGGGCGGTATGGCTATTTTCATTTAAACCAACCAAGAAAGACCAGCGTTTGGCTGGAGTAAACTCTTCCTTAACCTTTGTGCGTCCATTTTTGCCTTCTTCAAACTTATACGCCATCTTGACCAGCGAGAAACGCCAATCTGCAGAATCTGGAGACACGAAGGCGACTAGAGCTGCG
>CAZAFQ010000125.1:0-1848 GCA_964484885.1 uncultured Candidatus Saccharibacteria bacterium
CAAAGGATGGACGGCTTTGGTGGGGCGTGAATGGAAATAATCGCATACCTGCTTCCCTATATTCCTACTTCCGCTATGTATCATTATACAAAGTTTATTTTCTTCATTTCTTTGTAATTCAATAAAGTGATTACCTCCCCCTAGTGTTCCTATTTGGTATTTTGCAGACGGAAAGCAATTTAAAAACAATTCTTCAATTTCTTCCATTTCTGAAACGGTGTCTGGTATTTCAAGCGGTTGACTTCTGTGCGCAAAACCAACTGGTATTTTATCCATTATTTCAGATACTATCTTTTCTGTGAATATACTATCAGCATCAATGTTCGTTTTTACAAACGCCATGCCACAACCAATATCAACTCCCACGGCATTTGGTACAATTACATCTTTTGTTGCCATAACTCCACCAATAGGCATCCCATATCCCTGATGAACATCTGGCATTACTGCAACATGTTTAAACAAAAACGGCAATACAGATAAATTTTCTATTTGTTTCATGGCCCCCTCTTCAACATCATCAGTCCAAATCTTATACCTATATCCCTGTTTCATTTATCCCTCCTTTGTCATATTTTTTATTCCCTTGCTGTTAGCATAAGCAATCTCGCCTGTCATCCCTGCCGTAATTCCGTTTTCAAGGTCAATGTAAATGTACTCGCACATATCAAGCAAGTTAAGGCAGTAGTCCAGTGCCTTATCCCGTTCCGTTAATTCGCTAAAAAACGATGCGCTTGTGTGCGGACATATCGGCAGATAACCGGCATCCCAGAGCATACGGGCTATCTGTTTAGCACGGTAAATATTCACGGCTTCATTACCTGCATACGGGGCGCAGATAAATACTGACTTACGGGCTATTTTTTCGTGCTTAAATTTACTTTTCATAATCACCCTCATCTATTTTTTTAATAAATTTCATTATTTCAATAGCAACCTGTGGCACAATGGCATTCCCTAATCCTTTAATCCGAGCAACTCTATGGCCGGCTTTTGACAGTTTAAATCTGTCCAATTCTGCGGATATCCCATCATCCACTCCACAAAGGCGGGCTGCAACTTCAATCCAGTTTTCGTTCCAAGCACTAAACCTATTCCTGGACTGTTTCTTTTGTTGCACATTTTTTTTTCTTTTTCTTTGCTGGCATATCTGTCTTTGTAATCCCTTGCCTGCGCGGTGGGCAACAAACCACAATCTATCTCTTCGGTGTGGCGCGTTGACGGCACAAGCCGGAATACATAAGACTTCGCAATCGTAGCCGATATTGAGCAGGTCTTGTTTGATTCTCCAAACAACGCTGTTTGCTCTAATATCTTCGTTGTTTTCACTTCCGTTATCGGCATCGCTTTCCACGTTAGATTCACTTTCGTTGACTCCCATTGACATGAGTCCAAACACATTTTCACCAATAACCCAGGTGGGGTTAAATTCTTTAATAACACGCAACATTTCTGGCCAGAGATAACGGTCATCGTTTTCTCCCTTTCTTTTTCCTGCCATTGAAAAGGGCTGGCATGGAAATCCTCCGGTGAGCAGGTCAATTCCGATATTTTTCCGCATAACATTGTTGCTTTCCCCACTTTCCTTTTCTGTCCTTTCCAATCCCCTGCAATAGGTGTCGGCAGAAAGTTTTTTGATGTCTTCATAAATTGGCACTCCTGGAAACCGTATTTTTAATAATTCTTGCGCATATTTTTCAATGTCGCAAAATCCCACACATTCATAATCTTTGCCCCATACACTTAAACCAGCAATAGCAAAACCGCCTATGCCAGAAAATAAATCAAGATGCTTCATTTTTCTTCCTTTTTAACAAAGTAATTTTTCTTTATCCTTACCACGTTTAC
>CAZAFQ010000126.1:0-1819 GCA_964484885.1 uncultured Candidatus Saccharibacteria bacterium
ATTTAATAAAAGCTGAAATAATATCATAATTCTCGGCGCCGCCTTTGTATGCCGAGATAAAGCGCTTATTAAGGATATTTTCGATATTAGAAAGGTTGATTTTCTTATCTGAGATTTCTCCTCGTGAAGCCAATTCTAGGGTATTTAGAACTACTCGTGCGTCTCCGGCTGAATATTTTACGAGCAGATCGAGAGCTTTCTTGGTAATCTTGAGGCTGAGATTACCCAAACCAACCTTTTTGTCTTTTAAGGTATTTTTAACTATTTTGGCTAAGGCGTCATCTGAAAGAGGCTTAAGTTCAAAAAGTTTGGAGCGGGACATAAGGGCTGAATTGATTTCAAAACCGGGATTCTCAGTTGTGGCTCCGATCAAGATAATAGTACCATTCTCAATATGGGGCAGGAAGCCGTCTTGCTGGGCTTTATTAAAACGATGAATTTCATCTACAAAAAGGACTGTTTTTTGAGATCGAAAGTCCCTCCTTTCGGTGGCCTCCTTGACTACCCGGCGGAGATCAGCTATCCCGCTGGTAACGGCACTAAATTCTTCATAGTGAGATTTTGTAACTCCAGCAATAATTCGTGCCAAAGTTGTTTTACCGGTGCCAGGAGGTCCCCAGAGAATAATTGAGGAGAGCTGATCATTTTCAATGATAGTCCTCAAGAGTTTTCCAGATCCGACAATTTCGTCTTGGCCGTAAAAATAATCAAAATCAAGCGGTCTCATCCGGTCAGCTAGGGGTCGGTGACTATGATTTTTACTAAATATAGTTTCTTTTTGCATCGACTTTCATTCTAAGCCGGCATTTCATCTTATTCAAGTAGACCATTATGAAAAATTAGCCCCTTAAGGTGCCGGCGGTGAAAAATGTAGTTGGTTAATAAGAATAGAAAAAGCCCGCGATAATCCACGGGCTCTGACACACTAAAGAGGGATGTGGTTAATATGAATTTCGGCTTGCGATTAATTCTTGGGAACGATCTGATATTTCTTGCTTCAGCTCTCTTAGCTGGCTATTTGTGTCAGCAATGAGCTGATTACCGATAAAGATTTTGCTTTGTTCCTCGCGGATATGGGCTTCCAGGGATGCCACTAGTTCTTTACTGCTGGTTTTCATTCTCATCTGGGTATAGGTCTTGAGATTTAAGCTAGCGACCAGCCTGTCGCTGATGAGCTTTGCGAGGAAATCCTCCTTATCTCTGAGCTGACATTTCAACTGGCGCAGAACATTCATTCTCAGATCCTCCAATCCAACCCTTTTTAAGGCGTGACCCACCTTATTTAATGTGCAATGCATTATTATAGTATTAATTACTTATGCTGTCGACAAGATTATTCATTAAAGAGAGTCCAAAATTCTGCTTACTCTAAAGACATGGCCGGCCGCGGCAAGAGTTGCGGTTTTTTGTAATTATGGCAAAGAAGAAATGACTGATATTCCTGACCATGACCGGAAGCTTGAGATAGAGTGCTATCTTACATGTTATTTACTTGTCGTTTTCAAATAGTTTTTCAGAACTATCGCTTCATTGTGGAGCCGATCTTTAGCGGCATAGAGGAATGTAACATCTTGGTGAGTTTTTACTATCTTTTTAAGCTCAGTAATAATTTCTCGATTTTTTTGCAGTTCTTTTCGGTATCGGTCCCTAAATTCAGGCCATTTTTCAATTTCATGATTATACCACTTACGCAGTTCTGTTGAGGGAGCAATGTCTTTTAACCACAAGTCAAGTTGAGAGGCTTCCTTGGAGATTCCTCTTGGCCAGAGGCGATCAACTAAGATTCGGTACCCATCTTTGAGAGAACTGGGTTCATAAA
>CAZAFQ010000127.1:0-1784 GCA_964484885.1 uncultured Candidatus Saccharibacteria bacterium
ATAATTTGCTTTCTAATTCTGAATTTGTTGTCATACTTTAAACCCTCCTACTATCGAGCTAATTGTGTTGTCTTCTAATAAATTTCCCGCCACAATATATTGATAGCCTAATTATGGATAAACACTATATATTGTAACGTGACCTAAAATTAAGATAACAACACATTTAGCTTATATCAACTTCTGATAAAGACTGTTTTTTATCTTTCCCCATCTATTTTCCGCTTCGCTAATCGTCGTTTTATAAATATCCAGTTCCTTCTGGTAGGTGTCGATGATTTCCTGTTGCTCTGCAAGCGAAAGCAGCGGAATCTCCATCTCCATAATATCCAAATGGTTGATATTCATAATCGTGGTACCGCGTTGGAAGCTCTTAATCATCGCCACCCCCACCGGGCTTTCCAGAAATATCTTCAAATACTCACCTAATACTTCCTTTCCCGGCCTAATCACCAGTAGATTAGCGGAGGCAATAATTGTTCTGTCTTGCGCTGTAAAGACCGCCGATTTAATCGCAGTACCGCGGCAAGAGAGAACAACGTCACCATCATTGAGTTCATAACGTTTGATTTTACGTTCCTCTTCTTCAATCGTATCCAAACCTGAGTAATCAATCTCTCCATTTTCAATATTAGAAAGATTAAGCACGCCAATACTGCCCAGAGTAGTATCTTTTTTCAAAATTGATTTACCCCTAAATACTTCGGCAACCTCTTTCAGTTTCATCTTTTTTAAAGATGAATCTCTAAACTTTTGAATATATTCATCATCTTCTGCCAGGAGTAATTCGATTCTCCAGTCCTCATGAGCCAAAAATTCCTCTGTTGAGATCTGCTTTTGCTCTTTAGTTTTTAAATCACCTTGATCAACTTTAAAGGTTCCAATCTCCACTACTCTCTGTTGTTCTCGGGTGATAGTAAGTAAATAGGTTTTGATCACCGTTGCCGGCCTAAATGTCCCTTCCGGTAAAATAAAGATGCTTTTGACATTAAAGTTTTCCGTAATTTGTGCTCTTAGTTTTTTATAGCCCTGCCCGGCAAAGGTTATTTTGGCCGGCAAAATAATATCCAGAACTCCTTCTTCATCTAAATGTTCCAACATGTTTTCTAAAGCGATCCCATCGCTTTCTCTGGTGAGAAACTCTCTGCCGATATCCTCCGGTTTATAACTAAAAGAAGGTAGGCAGTATATATAATCAAACTTCTCACCCGGCAAACATTCGGTATAGATCGATTCCAAGCGGATAGTCAAATTATTCTGCTCGCCAAAGTAAAGTTTCAAGAGCAGATACATCAATTTATACTGGGTTGTTAAGGTAATTTCTAGATTAGAACAACGCTTAAGCAAATCTTTAAGCCCGGCCAGATGTTTTTCCGCTTCGGTGATAAGGATCTTCTGTGAGGACGATTTTAAAAGTCTCTTACTGACATAACTGCTTAGATAGGCCGGTGAAATGATTGTACCCAAGCGGTCATCCTTATAGATTTCCAACGTAAAATCTATTAAATCAATATCCTTTAAAACTGTGTAAATCTCAGAAAAATCATCCCGATCCGCAGGAAAGAAGCCCAATTCTTCTTCAGTATGTTCTTTCATCAACTGAAAAAGTTGTTCTCTATTCTCACTAATACTTGGGTTCTCTTTTAACTTTTCTTGAGTTAATTTCACTCGTAGCATTTCATTTAGTAATTCTTTTCTAGATGAAAACTGTCTCTGGTATAAGGTGTTCAATGCTACATTTATATTTAAGTTCAAGAGAGTCCTCCTTCCTGACCCTTTTTCTA
>CAZAFQ010000128.1:0-1779 GCA_964484885.1 uncultured Candidatus Saccharibacteria bacterium
TAAAATGTTCTTCCCAGCACTTTATGCAAATATCCATTTCTGCTTCTATAATTTCTGGATACTCTTTTTCTTGCCGATAAGGGCAATAATCCGGCCGATCTTCCGGGCACTGTGCATTGATAGCTAGCTCAAAACAAGCAAGCTCAAATAGTACTTTATATTTCATTTTTCCCCTTTCTCCTGATTTAAAGCCACCTATCAGGATAAAATTTTTTAGATAGCTTTAACCATCTTTCTAAAAGTTCTTTCCTGCTTTTATTTGATTCGTCATACCGCTTCTCAAGATCAAAGTAGCAGTACGTAAGCACCGCTACGATAATTGATAAGGCTATGTTAAGCACTATTGAGACTACTAGCATTGTGTGTCCTCCTTTTGATATGCTTTTAGGCATTTTTCATAATGTTCTTTTTTGTCGTGGAAACAATACTCACACTGAACACAGTTCCTCTCTCCTCTTCCTATTTCGCAAATACTAGATTTTGCCTGATGCTTTTCTAACCATTCTCTTTTTTTATTCTCAAACAAGATTTTCTCTGCTTCCTTGGAGAAAATTTTTATCATGCCTGCACCTCCTTGTCGTGGATATTTAAACGCTCAGTTTTAATCATCTTTTTTATTTCTTTCATCTCTTTCTTTAACCATGAATCGTTGGTTAAAGAAAAATGAGCTTCTTGACACTCAATGCAATGAAAACTACTTACCCTCTTCATGCCTGCACCTCCTCTACCATTTTCTTTAGCCTGCTCAGAGCATCCTCCACGTCCTTCATGGCCTGCAAAAACTTCTTCGGCACTGGCTCCGGCTCGGTTACTTTGGTTATGTTGTTGGGATGAACTTCGATAAGTCCATTAGCTTCACTGTTCAAAATAAAATATCCCTTTATAAAATCTAAGGCGATTCTTTCCGAATCTCCCCATAGCATCGGATCATACCTATATACATCCTGCCCTTTGCTGTCCTTGCCTAAAAAGCGGCGCTGGACTATGCGGAGTTTGTTTCGATCAATTCCATTTTTATCAAAATAATCGACAGCAAGCGTTTTTCTAGCTTCTTTGATAGTCTTTTCAAAACCACTAGTTATAATCTTGTTGTCTTTTCTAACTTTAAACACTTCCACATAATCCCCATCTTTATCCTGCAATATATCTCCTCTCTCGATAATCCTTCCTTCTCCTGTTTCTGAATATTCTCTAAGCATATTTTTCTCTCCTTTTTGTTTGGTCAGGAAACAATTTTCCTTACCAGATGTTAACGAAACAATTTTCGTTAAGTTATCCCCGACAAAGCCACTTCATAGCAGCCTAAGCTTGTTTGAGCCAGCCTCATTAAAGGCGCGCCTGCCTTGCCGGGGTTTTGTTATTTAATACTATGTATAATTAATTCTACTCTTGGTTCTCTTGCGTACTGCTTAAAAATCTTCTCCCTACAGACTTGACTATCATCAATGTAAGCTAGTCCGTTTAAGGAATCTTTGATAGCCTTAACTAAATTATCTGTGTCAGGTTTTTTAATATGCCATCTGATTTCCAGGGCTTCTTTTTGCTTTTTCTTGCTCCAACTTTTTGGCAGTGGCATAAGAAAAACAAAGGTCATACTTACAGGGCCTTGTATTGGCTCAAAATCAGGGAAATTAGCGGCAAAAAACAATCTTACCTTATGCTCATACTGAATAGTCTTTTTCGGGGTATATGTCCAGCCCTTACTTGTTACACGTGGTCTTGCTTTTGCTACTGGTACACCTGGTATCTCAAATGCAATTATCTTCCCCATTTCTCCCC
>CAZAFQ010000129.1:0-1776 GCA_964484885.1 uncultured Candidatus Saccharibacteria bacterium
GCTCATAAATTAACTAATGATGCTCAAAATGCCTTCCTTAAAATGTTGGAAGATACTCCAAGACATGTTTACTTTTTTCTCGCCACTACTGAACCTCACAAACTAATTAAAACTATACGAACAAGATGTACTGAAATTCAAGTTTCAGAATTGTCCGAAAAAAAACTGAAAATAGTAGTAAGTAGAGTTGTGGGGGATGAAAAAAAGACAATAGATGATTCTATTATCGAAAAGATAGTAGAAAAAAGTGAAGGTTCCGCTAGAAAAGCATTAGTGATTTTAGAAAGAGTTTTAACTCTTGATAATGAAAAAGACCAGAACTTACTGCTCGATAAAATAACTTTAGACCAAGAAGTAAAAAATCTTGCCAGAGTTTTAATAAATCCTAGGGTTACTTGGCAAGAAACTTCAGAAGTTCTTAAAACTCTTACTGAAAATGAAGCAGAAACTATACGAAGAGGAGTTTTAGGTTACTCTAAAGCGGTATTATTGTCTGGAGGAAAATTAGCAAATCGAGCTTATTTAATTATTGATTGTTTCCGGGACCCACTATATGATTCCGGTTTTCCAGGATTGGTTGCTTATTGCTATGAAGTAGTTTTAGGTAGTAAATAGAATTGATACGATAATATAATATTGAAAGGAAAATTATGGAATTTCATAATATAGATATCAATCGGTTAGATGAAGAATGGATTCAGCAACCAAAAAATGTTTATAATATGTACCTTCAATTAGCAGAGTCTAAGGAGATTTTGAATACCGCAAGGGCAAAAGCAGAAGTGACAACGGCAGAACTTGATTTCAAAATCAGAAGTAACCCCCAAAAATTTGGGATTGAAAAAGTGACGGAAGCAGGAATCAATAATGTTATTAAAATGCAGGTTCCATATCTAAAGGCACAAAAGAGGATTATTCAGGCACAGAAGAATCACGATATTGTGATTGCCGCAGTAAATGCCCTTGACCATAAGAAGAGCGCCCTTGAACGATTAGTCGCATTGCATGGTCAAGCTTACTTTGCCAAACCACAAGCTTCAGACGAAAATAGTAAAGAAATAGTAGATGAGTTTAAAAGAAAAGCCATTAAAAATAAAATGAATAGAAAATCTTCTTAATAACTCTAATTGGAAAGGAAACCCTATGGCATCGTCCAGGAAAAAAAGAAAAAGCAAGTATGGGTCATTGGCAGATAAGGCGAGAAGGAAGGCGGAAAAGGATTCAAGAGGATTTAATGTAACTCATTTAAGTCTTCCTCAGGGAGCACAATTATTTAATCTAAAGGATAAAAAATCTGCTGAAATTGATATCTTACCTTATGTTGCCGGAAAGGGAAATCCCGATGCCGATGCCGGTGAATTATATTATGAACGAACCTATTATGTTCATAAAAACATTGGGGTTGATAAGGGATGGTATGTTTGTCCGAAAAAGACCGCTGGGAAAAGATGTCCCATTTGTGATTTTGCTGCCAGACTTGAAGATGATGATGATGAACTAAAGGTGGCACTCAAACCAAAAAGACATCAATTATTTAATGTAGTAGATAAAAAGGATTCGTCAGGCAAAGTACAAATATTTGATATTTCTCATTACCTATTTGGTGAACGCCTATCCGCAGAATTACTTAATGCGGAAGATGATGATTCAATTTTACAGTTTGCAGACTTACAAGGAGGGTCCTCATTAAAATTAGGAATTTCGGATGAATCCTTTGAAGGCAGAGGATTCAAAAAAGTCACTTCGATACGATTCAAATCACGTGAAGATTATGAC
>CAZAFQ010000130.1:0-1769 GCA_964484885.1 uncultured Candidatus Saccharibacteria bacterium
AGTCTACTGTTATCCCAAACTTTTCTCCGAAGTGGCGCATTATCGTTTCGTAAACCTCATTCACCTCCTTTGTTGAAAGTTCTGTCGTGCTACGCTTTCCGAGCTGGGCTTCTTGAATCGGCTTCCAAATAAACTCCTTAATGGTTTCAGCTGACCAAGGTATATCTATTTCCGGCTTCAAGGTTTTTTTCATGTCCCACCCTGCCCCATTTAAAGCGAAGGCCATCATTCCAAAGAGTTTATGTAGAGCTCGGTTTTGCTGAAGAGTTCTCTTTCTTTCTTCGGTTGTTTCCTTTAAGTCTTCCATTAGAAGGGTAGGTTACCTTTTTTCTCCATTGGTTGGCTCTCGTAAATCCTGATGTCCGGTTGGTTCTCCTTCTCTTTCTTGTTATCAAAGGCCACTAACATTATTTTCTTTCCGTCTATTTCAATGTTTCCCGAGTAAAACTTATTTCCTTTGTTGCTGGTTTTGACCCAGAAGGCTCCGATTGATTTTTGTTTTTCCATAGTTATATCTCTAAATTTAATTTTTTTAATTCCTCTTGCCACTTCTCGTAAAACTCAAGTAATTTTTCTTCAGCTTCAGCCAAAGGCAAGTCCTCTCGCTTAACATTAATTATTACTAATCTGAATTGTTCTGCTTGTATTCTTGAATCGTATATTACAAAGTCTAGTTCCTTTAGTTCTTCGTTGACCAAGAAATAGCTCATAACTTGGGGTATATACTCTTTCGGTATTCCTCCTTTTCTAACGTACCCAATCAAGGTATCTGTATTCGGGCATTTTACCTCAACCCCCTTAACTATTTTCTTGCCCTTCTTATCCCATATCAGCCTATCCGGGGAATTGACCAGCCAATCATATTTATCGCTTACGCATAATCCTGCTTCGTCTGTAACCTCCCCGGTCATCTCTTCGTATTCCTCGATGGCGTGTTCTTCCGCTTCAATACCCCTAGCCATTGAAAGATTAACATAGCTTTCTTTCGGTTCGCCAGTAAGCCTTTCAGCTATAAGTTCGTTGATTAAGCTCTCCTGCTTCGCCGGAGTTCCGATAGCGTCCCCAAGACGGGTTCCGCTTATCTTTTCAAGCCTGGCCAACTTCCACTCTTCCGAACCCTGTTCGATGTTTAGGATTTTCATTTTACTTGATTGTCCTTAATAAACTTAATCGCTTCTATCACCTCCGCTGTTTTCCTTTCGGCCGGGGAAAGGGTTTTGTATATCTCTCTTGCCTTTTCAGAACTCTCTGCGTTCATTAACTTCTCGGCAGCTAGCTGACCGCTTTTATCATCTTTGTTGTATTTCCCGATTGGCTTGGTAGCGTCGTTATCCTCACCCTCAACTATGATGTTGAAGATAGAGTTTAGGTTGTACCTTCTGTAATAGGTTATTTCCTTTCCTCTCTCCTGGGGATCATGATTGTCGGAATAAGCTATAAAACTTTTTATGCTGTCCCCGGATTCGTGTAGCGCTTCAGTCAATAATCCGTTTCTATCCCCGACCACCTCTGATTTATGTATTACCACAAACCCATTGTCATTTATGATGTTTCTAATACTTTCCCAAACCCTTTCAATCGTTGCGTAAGAACCCTTGAATGCCTTTTTGTTTTTGGCTATCGTTTGGAGTTCTCTTTGAATCTTAATTAAGGATTGGAACATTGGAGATTTTTTGTTTTCTTTTTCCATAAAATTAGTCTTCCTGTTTAGCCTGTTCTTTTTCGTATGACCTTTTAAGTGCGTCTAATTGAGCCTCCGCATCTTCAAA
>CAZAFQ010000131.1:0-1742 GCA_964484885.1 uncultured Candidatus Saccharibacteria bacterium
TCCTCGATATCCTGGAAGCGATCGATGAGATTGAGCGGTATGCAGTCAGGGGCAGGGATGCTTTTTTACGGAATGAATTTAGAGCAGTCCCTGTTCAGAATAGATCTTGATTAAATCATCTTTTTTCACAGAACACTCGATAACTCCTTTAAATTGAGATTTAGAGAGATGAATCTGCTTCGCCATGGGTCCAATGAGAGGGTCGCCGATATCTTTAATCCCGTGACTCACTTTAGTGTGAATTGCTGTCTTTTTTCCCTGGTGATGAAAAATTAACATTTTGTGGTCTGTGTTCACCTCCTTGAAACCTTTCTTTAAAAGCATTTTACGTAATTTGAAATTTTTGTAAGATGCCATTAGATTTCCTCTTCAAAAAGTTTCAAGAGGTTTTTTCTGAGAGTTATGGCGCTATTAGTCAGATTTGATATATCCTCATCGACATATTCGGCATAGAGAAGCTTCAATTCCTCACTGATTTCTTCCATCCCTGCTTTAAGATTATTTGCCACAGCAAGGAGATCGAATTCATCATTTGAAATTATATAACAATCAATGTCATCTTGATAGTCTGCGTAGATTTCAAGTGGATGAGTGAGCTTTTTGATGTTCCCTTCTCCAAATTCTACTTCTAAAAGCGTCAGAAAATTGATACTCTGGAGAGCAGATTCTGTATCAAACTCAATAAATAGTTTATTCTGTTTCTGCTCCATCATTCCTGAAACCGTGACGAACTTTGTCATATTTTGGAAAACGACATCTTGCAGTTCTGGTCCGAACTTACAGATCACTTCACCTTCCGGTGTATCAATAATACATTGCCGCTTTCTATCTGCTCGGAACTCAACCAGTCTTCCAGCAACTGTTCCTTTATATTTCTTGGGTTTTTTCTTAATTGCCTGCTGGATAATCGGCTTTCGGCTTGGATTTAAATTAAGTATGTGATTATTAAACCCAATATTCAGAATATATTGGGATTTTTCATCAGGCCAAATCGATTCAAGTTCTTGAAGGCACCGGTGCACTCGGAATTCGTCTGGAAGGATCTCAAAAATTTGAGAAACAATATCTTCCTTTTCAGCAGATATGTCAAATATCTCTTTTGTCAACTTAAGGGCGCGCTCCCCTATTGTTCCTTGGTCAGGGAACTCGGGAAATGGAAGAGATGTTTGAGGATCAGCAAGGCTGACAGTTGCCTCGAAGCTGCCATAATTTAAACCCGTTACAACAAGATCGCATCGCTTTTTAACTGAGTTGGGGACATTTCCACCTGTACGATATTTGTTCCCTTCAAGATAGTCCCCTGTAATATACATCACGCTCTGTAGCGCACATAAGTAATCTGCGATAACTGAGATGGAAACCGCGGACTGCGACTCATCTTTTGGGTCAATTTTTACTTCAACTTTCTTTGTATCATTTGCCATATTTGCCATGGCTCACATGCTTCATTTGTTCAGATGAAGCGCTTTCGACTATCAACCGGGTAGTTCTTATATATTAGCTATGTGGCGCGAAAATAATAAATTTTCGCAACTACTTGCCCCTTGCCTCTTAATTTTCTAATATTATTGGATAGAGCCACTTGAGTTTCACTCTCGCGTCCTCGGTCTTAAACTGCCAATCAACACCCTTTTGGGACTTATTTCGCGTTTGGTTCCATGCACTTGCCTCTTTTTCAAGTTTTTCCATGGTCGGGACTCTTCGGCGCAAACATTGTCTGGTGAAGGCACTGAGTTCGATCT
>CAZAFQ010000132.1:0-1740 GCA_964484885.1 uncultured Candidatus Saccharibacteria bacterium
CTCAGTCTCAAATTAAAGAAAGGAGATCTAGTATACCATTTTAATCTATATGATAAGTTAATAGACAAATATGAAATTAAAGAGTATCTGAATGTTTTGCTTGTAAGCAATCCACTTACTAAGGATTCATTGAAAACTAAGTTGCATTGGAATGAATATTATATCATTTTATCTGACAAAAAAGAAGAAATAGAGCATGCTTTAGAGAATGCGACTTCTACTCGTGATGCTAATGGTTTTGCATTTATCGGTAGTGATTTTGACTTTTCAAATGCTCGTTTTGCTAAATTTCAATTAAGTCTATACCCAGTAGGAAAACTCCCCATGCCATCTCACTTTTGGGAGAATACGAAAAGAGATGATGTCCGACATCTATCTCTCTTAAATAATGTTTTCTTTTTCAATAATGAGGCGGGCATACTTGTTGAAAAAACAGGAAAAGAATCAAGGAGCGGAGGTTGGGTTCATCCAAACTTTTATTCAAAAAAAGATAACTACCTTGAGTTAATTGTGTTGAATAAAGATCAATATCTAGTCCCTCTTAATCCTGGCCCTTTTAAATATAAAGTTGACTTTTTACTTATCGAACCAGATAAGCCTCAATATCTTAAGGGGGAGTTCGAGCGAGGCTGGTAGTAGGTCACAATTGAAACGTAAAGTATGAAGCTTTTGTAGTTGATAGGACTGTTGACTTGTAAAGCTACGATCTAATCTGTCATTTCGATAAATCAAGTAGGAAATATCCCCGCAAGGTGACACCGTGCTCTCTCCTTAGGTGATCTCCCTGTCTATGTTGTTACGGACTTGTAATCTTGAGTCTGATGACCATAAAGATTATCAGATCAAAAACAGAGCCTCAAGATCACATGTTTTCAATGTTTATGTAAGAAATACCAACAATCTTTATTCTAGCCTTCTCTGGTTGTGAGACACAATTATGTTAAGGATTTGCTTAACGCTTCAAATGATGAATTTAAGATGTTTGGAGTGATGTCCGAGACGAATATTCATCAAATATGCAGGGACTCCGTTTAGCCAAATATCTACTGGCATATTCCAGCGAATAGTTTCAGGAGTGATAGGAGGTAGATCTTCCAACAACTCTTTCTCTTGTCCGATACAAATCTGACTTATAAGAATCAATGATAAAAAGTAAGCGATCCACAAACCCATCTTTAATTCCCCACAAAATCCAAGCATAGTATTCTCATCAGGAGAATATTATGCCCAAAGCAAGTTCAGCAAATCGCCAACACTGGAAACTTCTCATTCAAGAGCAAGAGTCTTCCGGACTTAGTGTCCCAAAATTTTGCGCACAACAAGGGCTAAAGGCCCATCAACTTAATTACTATAAAGCAATCTTCTCTCAACCTAAGAAGTCAGCATTTTCGGAACTTGAACCCAATGCTGATCTTTCTCTTACTCAAGAGAGTCGAGTCACTATTCAATACAATGATCTCTTTGTTATTTTTGAAGGAGGCTATGACCTCCAGCAAGTAGCCACTCTTTGTAACCTCCTTGATTCAGCAAGATGAAAGCTATTTCAAAGTTTGATAAAATTTATCTTCATCGGGATTCAGTGGACTTTCGTAAATCGATTAACGGTCTGAGTGCTATTGTTCAAGAAGAGATGAAGTTAAATGCATTTGAATCTGCCTTATTTATTTTCTGTTGCGCTCGTCGAAAACGGATAAAGATTTTGTACTGGGACCGGACTGGTTTTGCCCTCTGGTTAAAGAG
>CAZAFQ010000133.1:0-1734 GCA_964484885.1 uncultured Candidatus Saccharibacteria bacterium
TAGCCAAGGTTGGACTGGTAGAGATGTAAGCCCAAAGAATTTAGTGTAATTAGGCCAAAGAAGAAAACTGTTTCAGTTCAGCACGTACCCCATATTCATCTGCTGAGAGTAATCTATTCACTATATCTTGGACATACTTTTTATCATCACATTTCTGAGCAAAACGGCAAAAGAGGTTAGTGGCTTGTTTTGAAAATAGATAATCGAATTCAAAGTCGAGTTCTGTAGTAGAGTCAAACGCCCAAGAATCAGTCGTGTAAAACATCTCCAATAAGTGTAGACCAATCTTAGGCTCCATTCCAACAGGGTCTAAAAGATTAAGAGCTTGGGTAAGGATTTCTAATATCTGTTTGCCAGCTAATATATCCGCTTGGAGTGTTACTTTTTCGATATAACTGTGAAAGATGGCAATACGCTCTTTTTGTGTAGCTATTAAACCATCAACAAAAAGAGAAGCAGAATTTGACTCTTAGGCCAGTTGTAAGAGAGCTTCAACTAACACACTTTTATCCAGAGCTATCATTCTATTTTTAGCGTAGTTGTACTCTTCTACTGTTTCCATACTACTGTCACGTTCCTCAAAATTTATATTTAGCCAACTTTCACAAACGTTAGCAGAAAGGGCTATCTGTAATCAAGACAAAAAGAGCATATGCGACCCTAGTGCATTTAAAATTAACTAAAATTTAAAAACAATCTGGCCAATATGTACTCCTTAAAGGTACAATAGTGGGCTGAGATGCTTATCAAAGATTGATGGATATTAGGCTCTCTGGGAGACATATGATAATTTATTTGGTAGGGATGAGTTGTGTTGGCAAGACAACGATTGGCAGAATGTTAGCAGATTCACTTGGTTTCACGTTTTATGACTTGGACTACGAGATTGAAAAATTTTATCAAAACTCAATAGAAAGAATACAAAATAAGTGTCTTGGTAGGCATGAGTTTGTACGTAGAGGCAGTATTGTATTGGACAAATTGTTTACCAAGAACATTGATTGTGTAATTTCAGGGACGCCTTCAGGTTTAAAATTTTCCTATCTTAGTGTCTACAAAAAACATAAAAAGGATAAACAACTATATTCGATACATCTATATGATTCTTTTGAGAATATACTCAACAGACTGACTTTTTGTGACATAGATTCAAACCCAATAATTGTGCCGATAAATGCGTTAAAAAGAAGGCGCTATTTATATGAGATTAAAGCAGATTATAACTACTTTGCCAGTTCCTACAAACGAGCTGATTTTCAAGTTAATATTGAACAACTCAAATTAGCTGAAATTCCCTCTTTCATAATTAGAGAACTTAGACAACAAAATGTAATACCATTATCTAAGCTGAACAATGTTTTTGAAATATGAAACCATTATTTTACTGCGGAAGCCGGAGCTTCGCTAATTTCAAAAACCACTTTCCGCACCAGCGAGAATAAGCAAGAGTTAGCTAATCTTTACAAGGACAACTCCACTAAGTACGGGAAGAGATTACGTATAGTAAAACTTGTTTTAGAAAAAGGTAAATCCATTAAAAAGCACCCTCTTTTAGAAGGTGCCTCTTTGGGCCCAGCTGGACTTGAACCAGCGACCCACGGATTATGAGTCCGATGCTCTAACCAACTGAGCTATGGGCCCGACCTTGAAGATAATAAGAGGATTAGGCGGGGGTGTCAACTATTCTGAGAAGGGGTTTTGTTCACTTCTGAGCAGAATATCGGAGAAACCTAG
>CAZAFQ010000134.1:0-1697 GCA_964484885.1 uncultured Candidatus Saccharibacteria bacterium
ACTCAAGCAAGCATCTATGATTGCCAAGCTTGCTTCTACACTTTCAAAAAACATCGTGAACACCGAACTGAAAGATCGGGTTGAATTCCTTGAAAATGCACTAAAAAGAAATAGATAATATGAAAAACCTTAGCAACATTTTAAGAAGATCAAACATAACTCCTTTTGAGCGAGTAAAAGCACTTGTCCATAATGATGTTCATAGAGAGAAGACTGGCAAAGATATGCTTTCAGATTCTGAGGTATACACATTAACCAAGGGCTGGAATGCAAGCACCTCACAAGCCGATGAATACAATCGATACATAAAGATTGTTCAACTTGAAAGTAGTATGAAAATGGATACTCAGATTTTTCTTTCAAGAGCCGAGATTTCTATTTTAAGAAATCAAAGAGTACTTGATACTTTTCTCTTCTATACAAAGAAGTTAAAGAACATTGCTGTGAATCAGCTTACAAAAGATATTCCTATTGAGGAAAGTACTCAATTTCTTACACAAAATACTTATCTTCCATACAATAAGCTACTCCATATTTTTACTTTTCATAATCTTCCTAAAGATATCCAGAAAGACCTACTCCTTCTGGATCAAGAGATTTCCTATGATGAGAAATATCTTGATGACCACGTCTTTCTCTACAAGAGATTTAAAGATGACAAAGTATTGAGTAAAGAAGATAAAGATTTAATTATCAATAAGATTTACTCACGCATATATTACGAGGGGACAAAAAGAATAAAGAAAAGCACAGCTGAAAAAGATGGCTTTCTTCTACATACTTTTTTCGGTGAATTACCAACCAAAGATTTATTCCGAAAACTGATTGATGTTCAGCATGATACAAAAGATACATCTAGCGATACTATTTTAGATTCAGTTGAAGAGTGTGCTGAGAATAGAAATATAACCATCGAGAAACTCGTTAAAGATAAATTGTCAGAATGGCTTGACCAAGGATTATTTATCGATGAGTATTCATCTCTCTTTATGAGCGATCGTTTTGACACATGGAATGGGGATACAAAGAAAAGCCATAAGGAATTATTTATGGCTTGGTATACAGAATTACAGAAATCAAAACAGTACTTTCAAAAACTATTTGATACCAATCAATTAATCAAAAATACAATCACAAGAGATTTCCTAGGAATGAAAAAGAGTGTAGAGATAGTAACTGGAGAGAGTTTATATACCTGCGGAAAAGATATTGAATTTATTCAGGAGTACAAAAAACAAATTAAAATTCTTTTACCGATAGCAAATGTTTTTCTTTTTATTGAAAAGAATGCAACACCTATCAAGAATTACAAAACACTCTATGAATTTAAAAACTTAACTCAAAAGGTTTCTTCTATTTTTGATATTGATATGACTGGAGTGTATACAGAATTTATTAATTCGTATCAAGAAGAGTTACAATTTCTTAACCTTAGTTTGAGCAGGCTTATAGATACAGCAACAGAACATCTTTATACTGAAGAATCTTTCCGATACATTATTGATATCAATGAAAGTTGTTTTGGATTTGATATCAAAGATGATTGTGAAATAAAAGTATCTGAGATTTGTGAGAAATACGCTGAAGAGTTTAAAAAGTTAAGAGTTAATTAGTGAAATCTTAAACCACTCCTTTTTAATTCTTCTTTTATCTCTAAAAAATCAGGCATGGCTTTGGCTACCAAGTTCCAGAACTTC
>CAZAFQ010000135.1:0-1693 GCA_964484885.1 uncultured Candidatus Saccharibacteria bacterium
GTTTCAGATCCCTTTCTTTAATTATTAAAAAAGCGCTTTTCCCGGTGTCATACATTTCTGAAAAAACTTCCTTTGCCATTCTCCCACTAATCGTTCCATCTTCAATGGAAATTATTAGTTCTGCCATATTTTCCGGTTCGATTTTGATTTTTCCAATGTCAGTACTTTCAATATTCATCTTTCCCAAAAGCTCGGTAATAATCCAATTAGAAAGTCTTTTTGAAAATTTGCGAACCTTGGCACTTTCTTCAAAGGCCTCTTCAATGTGTTCGAGCGTTTTTTCAAAGAATTTAGCAATTTCAGGATCATCGGTCAGAATGAAAGAGTCCTTTTCCGGCAGGCCATATTCTTTAATAAAGCGACCCTTCTTGTCATTTGGCATTTCAGGTAGCTGTTTATTGATTTCTGTAAGGTCGAAGTCCCCCCCTCTACTGATTGAAATACGTGGAATATCAGGCTCCGGAAAATATCGATAATCATGCGCCTCTTCTTTGCTCCGCTGAGCCAATGTCTTGCCTCGAGCATCATCCCAACCCCTTGTCTCTTGAATTATTTTCAAACCATCAAGAATTAGTCGACTTTGTCTCTTTGCTTCAAAATCAACTGCCTTCTCTAACATTTTGAAGGAGTTCATGTTTTTTATTTCAACCTTAGTTCCGAGCTTGGAGGTCCCTTTTTTCCTAATGGAAATATTGGCATCACATCTCAAATTACCTTGCTCCATGTTGGCATCGGAAATACCTAAATTTCTTAAAATAGATCGAAGAGTTTGCAGAAAATTTTTAGCATCAAAACCCGACCTCAAATCCGGTTCGGTTACAATTTCCAGAAGCGGCGTACCGGATCGATTTAAATCAACAAGAGAATTCCCCTGACTGTCATGAATCAGCTTTCCGGCATCTTCCTCTAAATGAACATGATGAATTCGAACATTTTTTTCAACTCCATTTGATAAAAATTTAATATTTCCTCCAATTACCGGGGGCTTTATGGAAGAAGAATTTTGATAAGCCTTGGGAAGATCAGGGTAAAAATAATTTTTTCTTTCGAAGTCAAATTCTTTTGGAATTTTAGCACCTAGGGCAAGTCCCAAAAGACAAGCCCATTCGATAGCTTTTTTATTTGGAACTGGCAGAACACCAGGAAGTCCCATACAAATCGGGCAGATATTGGTATTTGGCGCCACTTCCACCGAAAAATTATCGCAAGAACAAAACATTTTTGATTTCGTTTTTAACTGCGCGTGAATTTCTAAACCAATAATTGTCTCGAACTCAGTTTTCATACTGGCTAATTTTAGCATAAGAATGTGTTTTTTTAAAGTAAAATAATGTCATTTTCCCTCTTTTCTGTATTCGTCAGAATCTCACTTGTTCAAATTTTACCAAGACCTTTTTAGAAATGAATAATTTGAGAATTATAGTTTAGAGATGGATAAAAGAGTCTTCTTTTTGTATTTTATGAAGTTTTTATTAGAATCTAGATTAGCTTGAGGTCTCTTAGGCCTCGCTCGAAGCCTTCAACCGCTTTTTTGACATCTGAATAAAAAACTTCTGCTTGGGTTTCATGAACAGCAACGTTTCTCAACTTATGTGATTTCCAAACACCTTGATATATTCGATAACTTGAGAAAAGCTTGTCAGCCTTCTTCAATCGATCTCCCATCGTACCCTGATTACCAACTTTACTTTTT
>CAZAFQ010000136.1:0-1664 GCA_964484885.1 uncultured Candidatus Saccharibacteria bacterium
CGTTTGCCGATGCTCTGTTGCCGCTAGTTGCGCCGATGACGATTGCAATCAAGACGCCCAAGATGACAACAACGATTAAAAGCTCGATCAGCGTAAAACCGCTACTTCCTCTTAGCCTTCTTAACATATTTCACCTCCTTTCTTAATTCTTTATCATGACCTTTATTATAAGCATCCGTGTTTTTCTTTGTCAAACCCTCCCCGACTTTATGTCCCCATGAGATTGGTCGCTTGATAAATCGGCGTAATAATTGAAATAACTATGAAGCCGATTGCCAATCCCATTACAAGCATGATAACCGGCTCGATAATGGATGAGATATTCTTGGTAAAATTTTCGATTTGTCTTTCATAAAATTCGGCACATTTGATTAACATCTTATCAAGATTACCGGTTTCTTCACCAACCCCAACCATTTGGGCAACCAGAACCGGGAACAATTTGCTTTGTCTCATCGGATCAGAAATGGAAGAGCCATTTTTAACTTTAACTGCAATCACCCTCACTTCTTCATTGAAAATTGTATTTTGAGTTGATTTTGAAACAATATCTAAAGCGTCCAGAACGCTGACGCCACTTGAAAGCAGCGTTCCTAAGGTACGACAAAATCGAGCTAGATTGAATTTTAAAGTGATTTTTCCGATAAGCGGTGCTCTCAGAAGAGTAATGTGTAACATGTGCTTTAAAGGAGCAACTTTTTTGAAAGCATAGTAAATTCCTCCAAAAACCGCGATGAAAACAATAGCAATGTAAATTCCATATTTAAGGATCGCTTCGCTCACTCCGACTAATATTCTAGTCATCAAGGGAAGCTTTGTTTCCATTTCTGTAAATAAATCAGAAATCTTAGGAATAACATTAATCATCAAAAAAATTACCGCCGCAACCATTGCCGCGACAATCACGGCCGGATAGGTCATCGCTCCTTTGATTTTTGCAATCAATTCAGCGTCTTTCTGAGTCTGGACCGCCAAATCGGATAGGGCCTTATCAAGCGTCCCTCCGGCCTCTCCGGCTCGAACCATGTTGATAAAAACAGGTGAAAAATATTTACTTTCTCGTTCTAGAGCACCTGAAAGGGACTGCCCTCCTTCAACGCCTCTCAAAAGAGAATCAGCGATTTTTTTCATCGTCCCCTTCTCGGCTTGGTCTCTAATAATCCTAATTGATTGAGAGAGCGGAACGCCGGAATTGATAAGAGTCGAAATTTCTTCACAAAACATCATTTTGTCTGAAATCGATAAATGATCAAAAGAAAAAAGCCGCCCAAGGGCCTCCTTATAACTCTTTTGTTCTGAAATTAGAAACGGACTAATGCCATTTTTTTCTAAAGCGAGAGCGGCATCTTGCCGGCTTGAAGCGTCAATTATGCCCTTTTTTAAAACATTATTCTTATCTTTGCCTGAATAGTGAAACTTTGCCATTCTAATCCTTCGTTACTCTTACAATTTCCGCCAGAGTCGTAGTTCCCGTTAGAGCTTTAACCAAGCCGTCTTGCTGAAGAGTAACCATGCCTTGTTCTCGGCTGCTTCTTTCAATTTCTTCTTCGGCGCTTTTTCTGACAATCATATCTCCGATGGCCTCTGAGACTTCCATAACTTCATATATCCCTATCCTGCCCTTATACCCTGTTTCTTCACACTTAGGACAACCTACCGTCTTG
>CAZAFQ010000137.1:0-1655 GCA_964484885.1 uncultured Candidatus Saccharibacteria bacterium
ATTCAGGCATCCAAACTTCATCGGAAGCAAGGGCCATCATTGTTGCAGCACTTTTAGCAGCTATGGGTATAAAAAATCTGATGTGTGTAAAATTTCTTCTGAGAATACCGATAATAGAATCGGCAGCATCTGCCGAACCACCTGGACTATGGATAATAATATCGATTTCCTTACTGTCCTTTATATTTTTTAGAATTTCCCTGAATCCCTGAAGATCGTCTAAGCTAACCCCAACATCACCCTTTGATTGTGCTACCTTTTCTGAATTAAGAAAGTCTGTGGCGTATACAATAACTGGTCTATGTGTGTACTTTTCAATAGATCTTAGTTTTTGTTTTCGAGCACCATCGAAATCGATACCTCCACTTGGATTTCTTCTGACGTTAAGCTCGGCCTTAGTAGAAGCCCAGGTAATTTGATGGGCTTTTTGTCCATCATTGTCATTCCCGTTCGATTGAGGCATTTGATTTACACAACTAGAAAAACATTAGAATCACTCGTATTGCTAACTGTTATGATTCTTTGTTTTTCCTCTCGCTTCAAAAAATCAATTTTGTTTTCTGCAATTTTCTGAAAAATTTCGAAAGCTTCAATGTTTCTTTGCGTAACATCACTTTTAGAAGATACAGTTTTCCCTGTGGGCAAGGCCTGAAGACTTTTTTGTTGAATTTTTCTTCTAGCCATAAAGTTTTTAGTTATATTCGTATTCTACAATACACGATTAAAAATTGAAACTTCAAGATATTTTATGAACTTCTTGAATTGTCAATCTTCTTAAAAGAATGATTCCCACCCTGAAGGTGGTGCCATTGTTTTTAGTTATGGAAAGGGCAGTATGCGAAACCTATTAATAGATACCCTGGGTAAAGGATAATCTCCAATTCCGCTCTTTTTCTGAAGTCCTATGCCTACTTGATAGGGTTCAAGATTTATGATTCCCACCTTCAAGGTGGTTTTTCCCTTGAACCTTGTTAGCAACCTTGCTAAACTAAAACTGTGCCGGGAAGAAAGACAGTTTTAGCTACAGATCAGGTTTATCATCTTTTTAATCGAGGTAATTCATTTCAACCCACTTTCTTGAATGCTTTTGATTATCGTCGTTTTTTAAAGACAATTAATTTTTACCGTTTCGCTCCTCATTCAGCTAAACTTTTCCAATTCTTAGAGTTTTCAGGAAAAAGAAGAAAAGAATATTTTGATGACCTTAAGAAGAAGACAAAAGAATTAGTTTCCATCTTTTCTTTTTGTCTGATGCCCAATCACTATCATCTTTTAGTCAGACAAGAAGTAGAAAATGGTATTTCCAAGTTCATGTCTCAACTGCAAAACAGCTATACCAAATATTTCAATCTTAAAAGAAAAAAAGCCGGTTCTTTATTCCAGGGCCATTTTAAAGCGGTCAGAGCAGAGACAGATGAGCAATTAATCCACCTTTCAAGGTATATTCATCTTAACCCCTATTCTTCATATGTAGTAAAATTAATTAATAATCTAGAGACTTATCCCTGGTCATCCTTACCTGATTATCTGGGAGAAAAAAAACATTTTTTTGTTAAAAAGAAACCGATTCTCGATTTATTCAAAAACAAAAAAGACTACCAGAAATTTGTTTTTGATCAAGCAGACTATCAAAGAGAATTAGAAAAGATTAAACA
>CAZAFQ010000138.1:0-1625 GCA_964484885.1 uncultured Candidatus Saccharibacteria bacterium
TCTTTGAAAAAACCAGATGATCAGAGAGGGTCTGAGTTAATATTAAAAGAAGATTTCTTATCGAGGGAAGTAGGGGAAAAAACCGGTTGTTCTGAACCTCCTTGATAATCACCCAACCCCAATTCCCCGACTAAAACCATAGCAGATAGGGCCAAACGCCAATTACCCTTTCCTCTCTCTTTGCTCATTAGCGTAAATGTTAAAAAATAAAATTGACAAATGAAAAGATTTTGCCTTTATATTTTAAAGAAATTAATTCCAGCAATCCCCCCCAATTTCTTTAATTATGATAACACGGACAATACTATAAGGCAAGAGATTTTCCCAAAAATCACCGATAAGCATCCAGACTATTACCGGGTTCCATCGTGTTATAATTTTTTACCTTCGCCATAATTATAAGCCTCGCATCAGGATTACCGCTCTCCACTAAACAAGTCACAAAACTTAATAATTGACTATTACTTTCGCTTAGGGCCGCTGCCTCCTCCTCTCTGCTAAAAACTCTAATAATGTCGACCACCTCGGCCTCAAGCCAGTCTCCATCTTCTCCCAACCAAGACCGAGAAAGAAAAAAATGATCACCAAATCGAACGCTTCTCAAACCGGCAAAAGATCCTAAATTTGAACTTTCTATTAGTGTGTGACCAAAAAAAGTATATGGGAAATGTGGAAAATAAGCGATCAGGTCACCGTAACCGGCCGAGGCCGAATTCCATTCTTCTTCCCAGGGAGAAATGGACATTGTGATAGAGGGAATTATTATTTTTTTATAAGGTAAATCATGCTTATCTGGCGACATTCTGATCATTACCTTATCGGGATCAGAAGCGAACTCAATATTTTGGCTCTCAAGACCATAAAAAGAAAAAACTGAAGACAAGCTTTCGCCTTCTGCCACTTTTACTTCAAAGATTTCCGTTTCTTTTTCGAAAGAATAATCTACCGCCTTTTCCTGATCCTCGCTAACAATAGACTCTTCTTGAGACACTCCTGAGATGGCCTCTTCGCCAATATTGACAACGAGAACATAACTGGCGTTCTCGTTGTCATCTAAAACAGCAATACCAAAATTGAGAGTTTCTATATCTGACAGTAATGATAATTTTTCTCCTCTGTCAACTGCCTCAGTGATCCTTTCGGTCGGTGAAAAAAAGAAGGCAAAATCTCCCAGCAAAATAGCATAATCGTCCTCTTCCCCTTCTTTTTTTTTAAATTCCAACAGCGAGGGGGCAATAATTCTCCTTTCGGTGTTTTCCCCTTCAGTTTGCTCCTGATCTAAGAAATTAATGTTTATACCTCCACCAGAAACAATTTCCAAGCCTGAACCCTCTACATATTTTAAAAGTATCGCTTCGCCCGATTTGCTACTAGACAAAACCAAAAAACAGGCTGAAATTTTACTTTCTCCAAAAATGGGAAACATTGTTATTCTGTCAGCAGAAAAAGAACCTTCTTTCAAGTTAAGATCGGTATTGGAATCGATTAGCTGTTTATAAGATTCTTCTATGGCGAACCACAAACTGTCTATCTCTTGCTGACCAAGGGGCCGACTATTATCAGTTGTTTTAAAGTTGGGCCTAGAAAAATCTGTTACTATCAAACCAGCATCTTTAGTTTCTTTA
>CAZAFQ010000139.1:0-1613 GCA_964484885.1 uncultured Candidatus Saccharibacteria bacterium
CTGCATCCTTCATTCGGTATTCGTCTACAAATCTTTTTGCAACTTCATCTTCAATGTTTTTTCTTTCTTGATTTATTTTCCGGGCAACTTCAAGCTCAATATCTTTCGTTCGTTCTTCTAATTCACGTTCTCTTTTACGTAACTGAAGTTCTGTTTCCTTAGCCTCTTCTAATTTCTCCTCTTTTTCTTTCAATGTGCAACGTAAATCTTCAACTTCAACTGATATTTCATCTTGAATATCTTTTCTAACTTTTTCTTGTATATTTTTCTTCTGTACTTCTAATTCAGACTTGAGTCTTTGCTGAATCGTTTCATCAATATTCTTTTCTTTTTCTTCAAGTGTTTTTTCTTTTTGAACTAACTTTTTTTGCTGTTCTTCAAACAACTGCTTTTGTTCTGCTAATTTTCCTTCATATTCTTCTCGAACAGACTCTGTTAGCTGATTCTGTAAAGTTTCAGTAATAGGAATCAAAGTATTACATTTAGGGCATCTTATTTTGTCAGTTTGTTTATTCATTTTATATTTACTCCAAAATTAATTTCATTAATTCTTTTAAATATTCGGCTTCCAATAAGTCGAATTCTGAATTAAGTTCCAACCATCCTTTCTTTTCACCTGGATGGTTTTTGTAATACATTTCCGGAGCACCATGACGCAAGACAAAGATTCGATTCTTTTGTAAATCGTGCAGTAAAGCTTCCATTCTTTCTGGTTCACCTTTTTCATTTATTTTTGCCATAATGTAATCTAGTTTAGGATCGCCTTTCACGGTATACCCAATATGCTTACGAAATTTGCTAGGCAACTCTTTATCAAGCCCTAATTCTTCAAGCAAATGTTCTATATCGCAACAAAAAAGATAGTCTAGATCACATATTACAGCAATGTCATCGAAACACATTTGAGAGTAGAACTTCCTTGCGATGCGGGCTTGCTTCTTACCATCCGCTTTAACAAACAAGGTTAATTTATGCTGTGGGAAAGAAAGTTTGAAAATATTCATTAACCGCTGATAAAAATTTTCATCATGATCTCCTTCTATTACAATAATCCTATCGGCAAACAGCCCTTCAAGATTCCCGCGGCGCTCTAAGTGCCGCTTAATCAAATCAACATCAACAGACGAAGTATTAAGTGTGATATTTTTTGAACCATCATCATTGCTCTTTCTAACCCTTCTGTAACCCTCAATGCTTGTTGGAGTAATAATAAAAGGTGAATGTGTAGTTGTTACTATTTGATACCGTTCCATCATTTGTATTAAAGCATTTGCCATTTGCCTTTGAGCATATGGATGTAGAAAAGATTCCAATTCTCCGATTAAAAATATTGGAGGAGGATGATCCGTATATCTTTGACCGCTTCTTGCTAATAGCTTTAAAAGAGCTAAAAGCGTTGCTCTCTGTAAGCCATGACCTTTTTGTTCAACTTCTGTTTTATAACCATCATCAAGAAGTATTTTCATTGCATCTGCAATAACTTTCTCATTAGGTAACCCAAATTCAATTGAAGGAATTACTTCACTAAATTCACCCATAAATTCTTCTTTTAGCTTATTTTCGAAATCAACCAACTCTTTTGAACGCTGCCCTTCAATTTCCCCATGAAGAAA
>CAZAFQ010000140.1:0-1580 GCA_964484885.1 uncultured Candidatus Saccharibacteria bacterium
CTTACTGTCGGGTAAGCACCGATGAACAAGCAGATAAGGGTCTTTCCTTAGATGTTCAGGAAGAAGTTTGTTTAAGACAAATAGCCGCCGATGGCTACCAAGATTTTGAGGTAATCAGAGATGAGGGTAAAAGCGCGGGAAGTCTCAATAGACCAGGAATTCAAGAAATAATAAGTCTCGTTATTAATAGAGAAATTAGTGCCGTATATGCCGTCAATAGCGACAGGATAGCCAGAAATACCTTAGACCATTTAAACCTTAGGGATTTATTCGAGAAAAACGGCATCAAATTAAGATATATAAGCCAGCCTAACAGTGATGGTTCGGCAATGGCAAAAATGGTTGATACTGTATTCGCTTCTTTTAACGAGATGCAAAGACTAGTGGTTTCAGAGAAGGTAAAAACTACTTTAAATGCGAAAGCAAAAGCGGGCTATTTTCCCTCCTTTTGTCCATTAGGCTATAAAAACGCTCAGAATCCAGACCTTGCGGCAATTAGATTAGCTAATAGAATAATAGTCCCCGACCCAATAATGGGACCACTCATTACTGAAGCGTTTAAACTATATGCCACAGGAGATTACAACGGATACGACTTAAACGACTTGATGTATGAAAAAGGATTACGAACTAAAACAGGAGGGAAACTATCACCAAGCCGTTTTTATGAAATATTCAAAAATCCTGTTTATGTCGGAGAAGTTCACTGGGGAGATGTTCATATAACCGAAGGAAAGCATAAGCCTTTAATAGACCGAGAAACTTTTGAACGAGCGAGTAAGATTATGGCGAGTAATAATCACCACGCCTGTCGGAGACGAAAATACCAATGGCTTTTAAATGGTTTTGTTTACTGCACTAAACACCAAAGGAGATATACAGCCGAATGGCACCTTAATAAAGGACTCGCTTATTACCACTGTCCCAACAGGACAGGGTGTGGCCGATATATTGAGATGAACGAACTAGAGAATAAGGTTGCCGAAAAATTTAAGGAGCTTGAATTTGACTCTAAGTTTATCGAATTAGTAATAGAAAAGGTAAAAGATATTTTCTACTCCCGAAGAAGGGATTACGAATCCAAAAGACAATCCTTCATCAATCAGAGAACCGCTTTTGAAGCAAAAAAGAGAATTGCCGAAGATAAGTTGTTGAATGCCGTCTTGTCTGATGACGATTTCAGTAAAATAAGACAAGAGTTAAACCTTAATATAACCAAGCTAAATGAGCGAATAGCTGACTTGGATAATAGACAGGAAATAAAGGTGGATATCGCTCAAGAAGTATTAAGGTTTGCGAGCGATATATATTCTGCCTATATAAAAGCTCCTCTACCTGTAAAACGGCATTATCTCGCTCTATTCTGGGAACGGTTTGAAATAGCCGATGGGGTTATAATAAAATCCGTTCCTTCCCTCTTATTCGGTGAGTTGATGGCCTTAAACTACGCCTATCAGAAATCCTCAAAAGCCAAGTTTAATAGTGTTTTAAATAGCCTCGATGAGGTTATATTAAGCAAACAGATGCTCCGCAGGTAGGATTCGAACCTACAACCTTCTCCTTACGCTTATCCTACTGTT
>CAZAFQ010000141.1:0-1557 GCA_964484885.1 uncultured Candidatus Saccharibacteria bacterium
ACCAGGGCTTTCAGAGTTAAAAGGGTTCTTCAGAATCCATACTTTCGGATTTTTAGTACTTATCTCATAGACTATGTATATGTAGTATTTCTCTCCTTCTTCTTTTGCCGTATTTAGTTCATTTGCCGTCAAAAAGAAATTTACAGTTCCAATTTTAGACTGAGTGGCTTTTACTTCAATATGCCTTTCTGTGCCATCTTCGTTAAATGATAATATGTCATAACCATAAGAATCAGATTTCAGTGAAACTCTCTCTACTTTTTTTGCCAACTTATTTTTTCCAGCCTTTTTCAATCTATCTATTTCAAAATCTTTAACAATATCTTCCCCTCTATCCCCAAGAAGTTTCATTTTTTTATTATCTCTCTCATAATCAATCTTTCCATGTTTTGATTTTGGCGAATCAGCTTCACCTTCCTCTTTTGAAATAATCGTAAGATTAACTTCCTCAACAGTTGGTGAAAAAGGGAACACAAAGGGTTCGTAATCTGTTAGTATAGGATCATTATCATATTCTTTTCCAGGTGCTTTAGGATAAACAGCATACAGAAAATATGCAAAAGAGTCAAGATCCCATTTCTTCATTATCGGATCTTGATTCTTGAATGAGATCAAAGCTACTCGTTGCTCGATGGGATCATCAAAATCATCAAAATCTAAGCCGAAAAATGTCAAATAGTGATTCAAGTGTTCGCCGGAAAATATATTTAAGTACCGATCAGGATAGTAAGTTGCAAGTATCTTCCCCTTAAACATGGGCGAAATCTCATTATTAATAATTGCACCCATATCCGCACGCTGTCCTGCTTCAATCAAATCAATAATGGCTGACCGGATGTTTTTATAAGCTTCCTTATAATTTTCACCCCATTTCTTTGTGTTTTTGTATCTACCAGAATCTTTATTATAATATACACCAAATTTTGGAGCAGCTGAACCCCTTATACTTCCAAGATTATCTAATTCTCTTTCCAAACGGTAGCAAAATGATGACTGGTTCCCTTTCCCTACTACAAAGTCGTCTAGTTTCAGCTTTTTTAAACTAGAAACATTGTAGTCATTAACAAATTTTTGTCTTAGTCTATATTGAGCCTTCCTATCTGCTTTAAATTTTTTTATATCAAATGTTTTTTGAGCTTGTCGTAAGTCATGAATATTCATAATAAAAATGTTTAATAATTTAAGAATCCTATTAATACCTGACAATTTGTTTCATGTTTTAATTAAATCCCTTCATAATACCCTAATAAGCATTCTTTACAAGCGTTCATAGGGACCTGAAACGGACTCAACGAAAAATAAAGAATTTTTCCATAAGGTCCAACTATGACTTTGAATTTTACACGTTTATCTTTGATTCTTCTTCTTTTCTGATATCCAGAAAAATTCCACTCCTGATAGTGTCATTTCATTATAGTTAGGCATTATCAAAGGATAGTATGTCCCGGGGTGTCCCACTTGTCCCAGGTGTCCCATTGTTATGAGTGGGACAACAAGGGTAACGGATACAAAAACGCCCCCATATTGAGGGCGGTTTTTTACAACTTATCTATCAAG
>CAZAFQ010000142.1:0-1531 GCA_964484885.1 uncultured Candidatus Saccharibacteria bacterium
TTCTATATAGAGGATCTGAATTCAGGTAGTTGGACCGGATGGCAGGAAAGGGAAGCCTTTGTTTCCGCATCCTTGTTAAAAGTCCCGGTTGCTATTGGAGTAATGAAAAAAATTGATAAGGAAGATTGGACGTTAAATACCAAACTTACCTATGAGGAGAAGCACAAAGACACCGGCTTCGGTAAGCTTTGGGAGGAGCCAATCGGCTCAGAATTTACAATTGAAAGATTGATTTCCGAAATGTTGCAGAATTCCGATAATACTTCCTTTCGAATTCTGGCCAGCAACCTTGGTGAAGAAGATTTCGCTAATGTTTATTATCATATCGGGGTTGTCGATCCCGCTCTTTCTGCTGAAGCCCTTGAAAATGGAGGCAAGGTCGCAAAATTACCCTCTAAAGAAATGGCTTCAATCTTTAGGGCTCTCTATAACGCCACTTATTTAACCCGGAAGTCTTCAAATTACATCCTCGATCTTCTGACAAAGACTCAATTTGACGAACCGATACCGGCAATTCCTGATGATATTCAGGTGGCCCATAAAATTGCCGCCTTTGATAGCAATGACCCTAACCGTCAAAAAAACTATCATGATTGCGGAATTGCCTACATTCCCTCGCATCCCTATCTGTACTGTGTCATGACAAGGGAATTCGACGCTCAAAAATCCAAAGAGATAATTACAAGTATTAATAGCAAGGCATTTTTATTTTTTAATAATGAATAATAGATAACAATGAAGATTGAAGGCAACAACTTTATATTCAATATCGGGGGGAGAAATCCAAAACCTCCAAGAAAATCTCAATCGTCGAAAAGAGTAGATTCGGTAGTCCGGAGAATGCCGAAGATAATAGTTCGAGAGGCTCAGTTGGCTTGGGACGATCCTGTTTTGCGCGTAAGGGCCGCAATCGGTCTTGGGGGGTCAGCCGCAATCATAGTCTTGGCATTGATTATCTCTTCGTTCTTCTTTGTAGCTTCGATTAATCCGGTGATAGCTTATGAGAATGGCGAGCTGGTTCAATCGACTAATGATTTTTATCCTCAGAAAAAGCCGGTTTTTTTAATTAAAACCAACGGACTCGTAGAAGGGGAACTGAGCTCTTCAGAACAGAGCGCAATCTTTAGGGCCAAGAAAGGTAAGATTACGGTTCGTCTTTTCAACTCTCTTGATCAAGGGATTCCGGTTAATTCAAAGATAAAAAGCGTTAAAAACGACGAGTTTCTAATTTCTATTCCCGAAGATAACTTACAAAAGGCGGGGAGATACAGGGTATCGGTAGAGCTGGCTAATGGCGAGGAAAGAAAAATTTTGAGTCAAGAGTTCACATGGGGAGTGCTTGCGATTAATTTTAATAAATCCTCTTACTCACCTCAGGAAGACGTTATCATCGGTATGGCGGTACTTGATGAAACAGGCAAGACAATATGCGACGCAAGTATCGAGCTTGAAATCAAGAAGCCGGATAAGTCAAAGGTAACTTTATCCTCAGGAAAAGAGATTGTCAGCTCCGATCAATGTGCTGACAGAA